>USAP01000004.1 GCA_900552775.1 uncultured Eubacteriales bacterium
GAATTATCAAAATTTATAAACATTTTTATATTAACCGAAAGTACTTTCCGAATTTCCCAAAACCGCAAAAAGTTTCAGCCTTTATTCCTTTCGGCTATTCAAATATTCTGTCAAGAGCAAATTTTGCTCCGCCTTTAAATTCCGCGTCGTCACCGAGAGCGGTAAACGAAACCGGAATGCTTCTCCCGGGAAGAGATATTTTCTCAAGCTCTGCCGTAATCCGCGGCAAAAGCACTTCGGAAAGCTCTTCTATTTCGCCGCAGATAACCACAGCGTCCGGGTCTATTATATTAATAAGGTTGTTTATTCCGAATGCAAGCGTCTTTGAAACGTCTCTCAAAATCTCCGAAATAACGGCGGAATCCGCATTTTCACGAATATCGGAAAGCGTCATTTCGCTGCCTGTGAGATCTTTGGCGCGTTCCAGAATTGCCGGCACGCTTATAAGCGTTTCAAGACACCCACGGCTGCCGCAGCGGCACTTTTTGCCGCACATGTCAACTGAAACATGTCCGAATTCGCCCGCCATGCCTGTGGCGCCCGTGTAAAGATTTCCGTCAATCATCACCGCCGCACCGACACCGTCACTTATGTCAACTGACACAAGATTCTGCGCTTCCGTACTGCCGAATTCCTTTTCTGCGTATGCCATAAGTCCCGAGTTGTTGCAGAGGCTTACCGCGCTGCCTTCAAACGCATTTGAAATTTCGCCGTACAAATCATCGTCTCCGCCGAAATTCAAAACGGTTGAAGAAAGAATTTTTCCTTCCGAATCTATAATCGCGGGCACGCCAACCGTAAGTCCCAAAAGTCTGCCGCAGTTTTTCACTTCGCACAGATTTTCCCCTACAAAATCAATTATTTGTTCCGAAAGCTTTTTGCTCTGGTCAAGCCTTACTTTGGACGATGCGATTCTTTCGAAAATAAGGTTATAGGCACGAAGTCTTAAATGGTGTTCCGACACCGTGACAACCGCCAGATGCCCTCCCGCGGGATTCGGCGCCAGAGATATAGCACGTCTGCCGCTTGTGCTCGCTTCTTTTGTTCCGCATTCCAAAATAAGATTTTCGCTTAAAAGTTCATCTGCAAGCGCCGAAACGGTTGTGGCACTGAGCTTTGTAAGCTTTTTGATGTCTGCGCGCGAAATCCCATCAATCTCATGAATAAGAGAAAAAACAAGTTTCAAATGCGCGTCCTTGATTGCCTGTTGACTGTTTTTTACGATTTCTGCCATTTTAAGTCCTTTCACAATCAAACACCTATTTGTCCAGTGGACTTACAAATTAGATTATATATGTATTTCACCAATTTGTCAATAGATATTTAATTTTTTTTTCAAAATAAATTTATTAATGGTTTATATCAAATAAAAAAGCCGCCGTTAACTCCGAGAATCTGTCCCGTTATAAAATCATGTTCCGCCAGAAACAGCACGCTTTTTGCCACATCCTCCGCAGAGCCGAAGCGGCAAAGCGGCGTTTCATTGTAAAGCTCTGCTCGTTCCTCCTCCGAAAGAGAAAACATCATATCCGTTTCAATAATTCCGGGCGCCACAGCATTAACGCGTATCCCCGAAGGGCCGAGTTCCTTTGCCAGAGCCTTTGTAAGTCCTGTCAGCGCCGCCTTTGAAGCCGAATAATTCACCTCGCACGAGCCGCCCGTAACTCCCCACACCGACGATATGTTCACTATTGCTCCGCAGTGTTTTTTCAGCATGTAAGGAATCACCGCCTGTGACGCAAAAAAAGCGCCGAAATAATTTACATCCATCATTCTCCGCGCTTCTTCTTCCGTTACGTCCGTAAAAAGCTTCTGTGCGGCAATGCCGGCATTGTTTACAAGCACGTCAACACTGCCGAATTTTTCAAAAGCCGCACGGCACATTTCAAAAACCGCATCTCTGTCAGATACATCTGCTTTGAAAATCATGCTGCTTCCGTCTCCGATTTCTTTCTGCAGCTTTTCCGCTTCTTTTTCCGAACTGTTGTAATTTATAATAACATTATATCCGCTTTTTGCAAACAATCGGCAGATTTCCCTGCCGATTCCTCTTGATGCTCCTGTTATAATTGCTGTTTTCTTCATAACTTATCTCCGTATGTCTTCCGAATAAAACCCGATACGACTTCAAATGCAGCAAGATGATATAACACCGGCTGTCAACGTCTTTGCTGCACCCGGTATTATATCATATATACATCGGTTTTGTCAATGCCCCGGCTCAGCATGCTGTCCGCGCACAATTTTGAGATTTCAAAAAAATATCTCTGTTGCACACATTCGTTTGCGCATCTGCACAGGGTTCGAATCCCTTCTGTTTTACATAAAAAAGCAACACCCTGTCGGGTATTGCTTTTTTTGGCGGAGAGAAAGGGATTCGAACCCTTGATGGGGTATTAGCCCATACACGATTTCCAATCGTGCGCCTTAGACCAGCTCAGCCATCTCTCCACAAGACACTATAATATTATAATACATTTTGCATATAATGTCAATCCTTTTTTTCAATTTTTCAAAATTATTTAAATTCAAAGTTCTGAACCACGCCTATAAGCTGCCCCGAAATTATAACTGTGATCAGAGAATAGCCTATTTTATGCACTTCTATATAAGTAAGCGACAGCGCAAGAACTATTATATCGCTCGCAAGATAAATCCACTGAATTTTAACTTTCTTCAAAAGCTTTTCAAGGCTCATTGCAAGTGCATCGTCTCCGCCGGGAGCCCCGCCGTATTTAATGCTTATTCCCACACCGACGCCCACAAACACCGCGCCGCTCAGCGCCGCAACAAGCGGGTGATCCGCAATCTGCGGACAGACGGGCGGAAACTTTTCAAAAATCGCATAAAAAGCCGAAAATCCCGCTCCGGCAATCGCAGAGTACAGAATAAAACTCTTGCCGAGTACAAAGAACCCCAGTGCATAGCACAAGAAATTCATAACAAGGCCTGATACGGAAGGCGATATTCCGAAATGGTGATGCAGCAAAAGAGTAAGTCCCAGAACGCCGCCCTCCGTAACATCGGACAGAGAATGAACGTTATAAAGCCCGAAAGCCAGTATTGCACTGCCCGCCAATATCATTATTATACTTTTAAAGCTTAATTTTTTTCGCATTTAAATCTTTTTTACACTCCGTTTCTTCAAAGCCACAGTTCTTTGCTGCGGCAAGCATAAGCTTGATTCTGTTAAGCTGGTTAACCTCACTTGCTCCGGGGTCATAGTCAACCGCCGCTATATTCGCCTGCGGATACGCTTTTTTAAGCGTCTTTATAACTCCTTTGCCCACAACATGATTCGGCAGACACGCAAAAGGCTGAATACAAACTATGTTCGGGATTCCCTCTTCCAGAAGCTCTGCCATTTCGCCGGTTAAAAACCAACCTTCGCCGTATTGATTTCCGAGGGACAAAAACGGTTTTGCAAGTTCTGCAATTTTACGTATCTTCATAGGTTCTTCAAAGCGTTTACTTTTTCGGAGTGCCGAAAGAGCGGGCTTTCTTATATTATAAATTGCTTTTACTGCGATTTTCGAGAGCCATGCGGAGCCTATTCCTGCGCCCAAAAACTCATGTTTGTATTCCATGTTCAGCATGCAGTAATTTAAAAAATCCATAAGGTCCGGTACAACTGCCTCTGCTCCTTCTTTTTCCAGAAGGTCAACCAAGTGATTATTGGCAAGCGGCATGTATTTTACAAGAATTTCGCCAACTATTCCGACTTTGGGCTTGTGAATTTTTTCGTTTATCGGAAGCGTGTCAAACGCTTCAACGATTCCGCGGCACACTTCTTTGTACGTATACTTCTTTTTCTTCGCCGTAAGAGAATCAACGGCAATTTCTTCCCATCTTTTGTGAAGCTTTTCGGCAGAACCTTCATAAAGCTCATACGGTCTGACTTTATAAAGACACCTCATCAACAAATCTCCGTACACAACCGCGCGCAACGCATCGTAGAGAAGGCGCGGCGAAAGCCTGAATCCGCTGTTTTTCTCCATGCCGTTGGCATTTAAAGATATTACGGGTATATGCTGCAAGCCGGCTTTTTTAAGCGCTCTGCGGATAAAACCGACATAGTTGCTTGCGCGGCAGCAGCCGCCCGTCTGCGTCATCATAACAGCAAGCCTGTCTGTATCGTATTTGTCCGAAAGCACCGCGCTCATTATTTGCCCGACAACTGTAATGGAAGGAAAACAAGCGTCATTGTTTACAAATTTAAGTCCCATATCTATTGCGCTTCTGTTGTCGTTTGACAGCACCTCAAGATTATATCCGTATTTATCGAACACCGGCTCCAGTATGTTAAAATGAATCGGGCTCATCTGTGGCGCCAGAATCGTATAGCCGTCTTTAAACATCTTTTTCGTAAATTCAACTTGCTTATACTCCTGATTTACATTTTTGTGCGCTTTTTTTTGAGCGCGCCGCATGTTTATTGCCGCAATAAGGCTGCGCACACGTATTCTTGCAGCACCGAGGTTATTTACTTCATCTATTTTCAAAACCGTATAGAGTTTGTTTGCCTTTTCGAGTATTTCACTCACCTGATCGGTTGTAACCGCATCAAGACCGCAGCCGAAAGAATTCAGCTGAATAAGTTCCATATCATCTCTGCGGCTCACAAATTCCGCCGCCGTATAAAGGCGCGAATGATAAACCCACTGGTCGTTTGCCCTGAGAGGTCTCTCGGGTTTAAAATCGGGTGTTAATGAATCCTCGCTGAAAACATCAAGTCCGAATGAAGCGATAAGCTCCGGTATGCCGTGGTTTATCTCGGGGTCAACATGATACGGTCTTCCGGCAAGCACAATGCCCGTGCCGCCCCTTTTCTCCATTTCGGCAAGCTGACGTCTGCCCTGCTCTTTGATATCCGCTTTTGCGCGATGCTGCTCGTTCCATGCGCGCGATACTGCCCTTTTTACCTCGCGCGGAGAGATACCCCATTCTTCTTTGCACAGTCTGCAAAGTCTGTCAGAGGTTATTTTCTTGTTTGTAAACGCCATGAACGGTCTTATGTATTTCACAGCTCCGTCCGCAACAGATTCAACATTGTTTTTAAGATTTTCCGGATACGACACAACAATCGGACAGTTATAATGGTTCTGGGCATTTTCCGTCTCACGGTGTTCATAGAACACGCACGGGTGAAATATTGTTTTCACCCCGTTCTGAACGAGCCATTCAACATGCCCGTGGGAAAGCTTTGCCGGGTAACACTCGGATTCGGATGGAATCGATTCCATTCCGAGTTCGTATATTTTCCTTGTGGAATACGGCGACAACACAACGGAAAATCCGAGTTCTTTGAAAAATGTTGCCCAGAACGGATAGTTTTCGTACATGTTTAAAACGCGTGGTATTCCTATAACTCCTCTCGGAGCTTGCTCCGGCGGCAGCGGTTCATAACCGAAAATACGTTCTCTTTTATATTCAAAAATATTTTTGCCCTTTTCATGCTTTTCCGCGCTTTGCTGCCCCTTCTCGCATCGGTTGCCCGTCACAAAACGGCGTCCGCCCGAAAAAGTGTTAATCGTAAGCATGCAGTTGTTCTGGCAGCCGCCGCACCTTACGGCAGCGGTTTTGTACCGGAGATTTATTATATCGGAAAGTGGCAGCATGCTTGTTTTCTGCCCGTTATAACGTTCTCTTGCAAGCAGCGCGGCTCCAAACGCGCCCATTATTCCTGCTATATCGGGGCAGACTGCATCCGTTCCCGAGATTTTTTCAAAAGCGCGCAGAACTGCCTTATTGTAAAATGTACCGCCCTGAACAACTATGTGCTTTCCGAGTTCCGATGCGTCCGCAAGTTTAATAACTTTAAAAAGAGCATTTTTTATAACAGAATATGCAAGTCCCGCGGAAATGTCCGAAACGGATGCACCCTCTTTTTGAGCCTGTTTAACATTTGAATTCATAAACACCGTGCAGCGCGTGCCGAGGTCTACGGGATTTTCCGCAAACACTGCTTTTTCAGCAAACTCCTCAGCCTTATATCCGAGTGAATTTGCAAAATTTTCTATAAACGAGCCGCAGCCGGAAGAACATGCCTCATTAAGCAAAACGTTGTCCACCACTCCACCGCGCAGCTTTATACATTTCATATCCTGACCGCCTATGTCCAGAACACAGTCAACGTCTTTGTCGAAAAATTCCGCCGCCGTACAGTGCGCAACCGTTTCAACTTCACCCTCGTCAAGCGCGAAAGCCGATTTCAAAAGCCCTTCTCCGTATCCCGTGGAGCACGAACGTACAATCTCCGCACTCTGCGGAAGGCACGTCATAAGTTCGCGTACGGCATTCTGAGCCGCCTTTATAGGGCTTCCCTGATTATTTGTGTAATACGAAAACAGAAGTTCACCGTTTTCTCCGATAAGCGCCAATTTAGTTGTTGTGGAGCCTGCGTCTATTCCCAAAAAACACTCCCCGCCGTATTTCTCCAAATCCGCTTTTTCCACTACGGCTTTTTGGTGTCGCGTGCAAAAATCGTCATATTCTTTTCGGTTTGCAAAAAGAGGTTCAAGTCTTTTTATTTCCGATTCAAGTTCAATGCCGTTTTCAAGCTTCTCAGCAAGTTTGTATATCGGAAATGCAGGCGTTTCGGTTTTGTCCATAGCAGCGCCCAAAGCCGCAAAAAGATGAGAATTTTCAGGGTCTGCAACCTTGTCATCCGTAAGCTTAAGCGTTCGTATAAAAGCCTTTTTAAGCTCGGGCATAAAATGCAGCGGTCCTCCGAGGAAAGCCACTTTTCCGCGTATAGGTTTACCGCACGCAAGGCCCGATACCGTCTGGTTTACAACCGCCTGGAAAATTGACGCCGCCAGATCTTCTTTTCTTGCGCCTTCGTTTATAAGAGGCTGAATATCGGTTTTTGCAAAAACACCGCAC
The DNA here is from genome assembly GCA_900552775.1 of uncultured Eubacteriales bacterium. Taxonomy (GTDB): domain Bacteria; phylum Bacillota; class Clostridia; order UMGS1883; family UMGS1540; genus CALCLY01. The sequence goes on from USAP01000004.1 coordinate 6,886, forward strand.
CTTGCCGCAATCGGATAAATCTCCTTGTATGATTCGGCGTATTTGTTAAGTCCCTCGGCATCGGTTCTCAGAAGCGCCGCCATCTGATCTATAAAAGAACCCGTTCCGCCGGCGCATACGCCGTTCATTCTTTCATCAAGACCTCCGGTAAAATAGATGATTTTTGCGTCTTCTCCCCCGAGTTCTATTGCAACATCCGTATCAGGCACCTGTGCTTTAAGTGCCGATGCCACCGCCACAACCTCCTGAACAAACGGAATATTCAAAGCTTTGCCGAGTGTTATGGCTCCCGACCCCGTAATTTTTGCACGCAAAGAACATGCGCCAAGCTTCTTGTAAGCATCCGAAAGCAACTCTGCAAGCGTGCTTTGCGTGTGAGCGCAGTGTCTCCTGTATTCGCCGTATATTATTTTGTCGGTTTCATCAAGCACAACAAGTTTAACCGTTGTTGAGCCGATATCTATACCCGCATTATATGTTTTCATATTGTTTACCTGACCTATATATAACTCTACAGAATAATTATATACTCTTTTTTTCAAAATGTAAAGTTAACAATCCGTTAATTTTTTTAAGAACTCAAGCCTGTCCGCTTTAAACATTGTCCCTACACATAAAAAAGCCCCGGCATCATATACCGGGGCTTTTTCAATCGATTTATTAAACCGCTCTTTCTACAGAACCCGAGCGCAGGCAGCGCGAGCAAACATGTACAGTTTTGGGAGTACCGTTTACCACAGCTTTAACCTTTCTTACGTTGGGCTTCCACATTTTATTGCTTCTTCTGTGCGAATGACTGACCTTTATACCAAAGGAAACGCCTTTGCCGCATACATCACATTTTGCCATATATATACACCTCCTCGGTCATATTTCTTCAAACTAAAATATATTTTAACATATTTTAAGAGAATTTGCAATAGTTTTTTTAATTTTTCTTTATTTATGGTACGGAATCAATCCGAGAATAGCTTCCGCTGTTTCCTCAACGCCGAATTTACTGCTGTTTATGCACAAATCATATCCTCTTGAATCTCCCCATTTCGTATCGCTGTAAAAATTGTGATACGATTTGCGGCGCTTGTCCTTAAGCTTTATTCTTTCCATCGCTTTTCTTTCGGAAAGATTGTAGATTGACATTATACGGTTTACCTTGTCCTTCATATCGCCGAGAACAAACACGCTGAAAACATTTTCAAAATCTCTTAAAACATACTCGGCACATCTTCCGACAATAACAAACGATTCTCCGCTTTTTGCTTTTTCTCTTATAAACTCAAATACTTTTTCGTTAAGTGCGTCTTCAATGGAATTTGAAAATCCGCCAACCGTCCTCGACAAAAAAACATTTCTTGCTTTTTCATCATATTTATCGGTTATTTCGCGGTCAAAGCCAAGTTCCTGAATGAATTTTTTGTCATAAAGCTTTATACCAAGCTTTTCGGCAATTCCTGCCGCAATAAAATGACCTCCGCTTCCGTATTCGCGTCCCACAGTAATGATAATCTGACTGTTCATGGCAAGATCTCCTTTTCTTCATTTTTTATACATACTTCACGAAAAGACTTATCATGGATATAACTATTACAATAAGCGTTGCCGGCACCGCATATCTGCAATACTTGCCCCAGCTTATCGGGTAACCGCTCTTTGCCGCAACGGACGTTCCCACAACGTTTGCGGACGCACCTATGGGCGTTGCGTTTCCGCCGATGTCCGTGCCGAGCGCAAGTGTCCACGCAAGGATGTTTACATCTATTCCGAGCATCGATGACATGGATTTTATAACCGGAATCATTGTTGCCGCAAGCGGAATATTGTCAACAAACGCGCTCGCAATAGCCGCAACCCAAAGAATGATTGCAATAATAAGTGTGAGATTTCCTCCGCTTACACGCGCTATAAAATCCGCAATAACAGAGAGCACACCTGTTTGTTCAAGTCCTCCGACCGATATAAACAAACCTATGAAAAACAAAAGTGTTTTATAGTCAACATGCGTATACATATACTTCACATGTTCTTTACCGGAAGTTACCAAAGTAACAACCGTTGAAAGTATTGCAACTATAACACCTATAAACGCTACCGTAAGTCCCGTCTGTGCATGGGATACAAGAAGCACAACGGCAACCGCAAATACAATTGCCGCACCCGCAAAAGCACCTTTGTTTTCTATAGCGTCTGCCGGCTGCGGATATACGGCGTTTTTATCTCTCAAGGCTTCGCTCGCCTTAAGGTCATTCTTAAAGCAGAAGAAAAAGTATATAACCGTAACCACAAAGCAAAGTGCTATAATCGTGCCCGTATTCGTCAGAAAGTCCGCAAACGAAAGTCCGAGTGATGTTCCTATTATTATGTTTGGTGGATCTCCGCACATGGTCGCCGCGCCGCCTAAGTTTGCGCAGAATATCTCGGATATTATAAGCGGAACCGGATCAAACTTAAGTACCCTTGAAAGCTCCACCGTTACGGCCGCAAGAAACAGTACAACCGTGATACTGTCAATGAACATGGCAAGTACGCCCGACATGCACATAAAGCACACAAGAAGCGGAACAACGTGGTATTTAACCGCTTTTGCAAGCCTTAGGCAAAGCCAGCGGAAAAATCCCGCTTTTCCCATGCTTTCAACCATTATCATCATTCCGAAAATAAATATAATGGTTGCCCAGTTAACACCCGAGGTACTCTCCTCTGTGGAAGCATACCAAAACGAGGTTTTAAAAATACTTCCGAAATTCAGCGTTTCAAAAATCGCGTCGCAGCTTTTCAGGCAAACCCCGAAAACAACCAGCAATACAAGCAGACCGCTTGTGAGTGTTATGATATGTCTTTCGAACTTATCGAGGACTATCATTAAAAACATCAGTACAAAAATTACTACAGCAACAATCTGAGCTATTAACATTTATCAGTACCGTTCACCTTTCCGATGTAGGTATCACCCTGCATACTATATTATTCTATGTAAAAGGACAGAATTCCTGTTAAATAAGGAAATATCCTGTAAAAAAAACGAAACTTTACATATAATAACATAAAATCCGATAAAATGCAAGATGTAAAATGACTATTTTAGAAAAATATCGTAAGTTTTTTTAGGCAAAAGTACTTTTATTTCTTAACACTGTGAGAACTTTTTCAAAATCCTCCGGAAGTGGCACCGTAAATTCCATGTATTCGCGGCTTTTCGGGTGAATAAATCCAATCTTACCGGCATGCAGAAGCTGCCCTACAAGATTAAATTCTTCATTTTTGACACCGTATGTTTTATCTCCGACAATCGGGTGTCCGAGCCAGCGCATGTGAACGCGTATCTGATGCGTCCTGCCGGTGTCGAGGTCGCAGTTTATATATGTATAGCGCCCGAATCTCTCCAAAACGCTGTAATGTGTAACGGCGCTCCGTCCCTCTCCCGCGGTGCACACGGCAATCTTTTTTCTGTCCGACGGGCTGCGTTTTAAATTTTTGTCAACCGTTCCGCCGTCTTCTTTAATGTTGCTGTGCACTAAGGCAAAATAGCGTCTTTTAAGCGTGCGAGTTTTAAGCTGCTCCGAAAGCGCGAGGTGCGCTGCGTCACCTTTTGCGGCAACGAGAAGTCCCGTTGTATCTTTATCGAGCCTGTGCACAATTCCGGGTCTTATAACACCGTTTATCGTGGAAAGACTGCTGCCGCAGTGTGCCAGCAGTGCATTTACCAAAGTTCCGTCATAATTTCCCGCCGCGGGGTGAACAACCATGCCGCGAGGCTTGTTTATAACAAGCAGACTGTCATCTTCATATACGATATCAAGCGGAATATCCTGTGCCTCCGCGCCGACAGGCTCAGGGTCGGGCAAATTAATCTCCACCCTGTCGCCGCATAAAAGCTTTGAGCTTGCCTTGGCTTTTTTGCCGTTTATGAGAATATTCCCTTCATCTGTAAGTTTTTTCACATAAGAGCGAGTGAGGTCGCCGAAAAACTCGGCAACCCCTTTATCTATTCTCTGATTATTCAGTTTTTCGCAAACTTCAAACGTCCTTTTTTCCATCGGACATTTCTCCTTCGTTCTTTTTGTCATCCCTTTTGTCATCATTATCGGAATATTTAAGGATGTACAGAAAAAGCAGCGCACCTCCGATAACAACAAAACAATCCGCTATGTTAAACACGGGAAAATTTATAAGTCTGAAATCCAGAAAATCAACAACAGCGCCGCTTGCAACCCTGTCGATAAAATTCCCCGTCGCACCGGACAAAATAAATGTCAGCGACAGAAGAAGTAAATTGTTTTTCGGTTTTTTTATTATAATATAAGCCGCAATCGCCGCCATAATAACAAGCGATATTACTGTTAAAAACACAGTTTTTCCGCTTAAGACGGAAAATGCCGCACCATCATTTAAGTGATAAGTAATATGAAAAACGCGGTTTATGACGGGGACAGACTGCCCCGTCATAAAGTTATTCGCAATATACATTTTTGACAGTCTGTCAACCGCCACACAAAGTATTCCTATAATAAACCAAAGCATTTACGCATACTCCTAATCCCCGATAACATCGGCGCAGCGTTTGCAAAGTGTGGGATGAGCCGCACATGTTCCGACTGTCTCATCGTGAATCCAGCATCTCTCGCATTTTGGGCCTTCTGCCGGAGACGCGGAAACCGTGATGCCGCTTTCTCCCTTAAAGCCTTCTCCTTCTCCGTCCGCAAGTGTCACATGCGACACGATAAAGAGCGTTTCCAGAGAATCCTCCGTGCTTTGGAGGAATTTCTTCGTCTCACTGTCTGCATAGATAGTAATTGACGCGTCAAGCGATTTGCCTATTACTTTTTCGTTTCTTGCAAGTTCCAAAGCCTTTGAAACGTCGGATTTTATAAGAATAAGTTTTTCCCACTTTTCCGCAAATTCCGCAGATTCGTATTCTCCGGAGACTTTCGGCATTTCGTTAAGCACAACCGCTCTGCCGTCATCACCGTCAACATGAGGCATAAACTGCCAGATTTCCTCAGACGTGTATACCAAAACAGGTGCAATAAGTCTTGTCAGAGCATCCAGAATTCTGAACATAACCGTCTGAGCCGCGCGGCGGCAGTCGCTGTCTTTCTTTTCTGTATAAAGTCTGTCTTTTATAATATCAAGATAGAAGCTGCTCATATCAACAACGCAGAAATTGTGAATTGCATGGAAAATCACATGGAATTCATAGTCCGCATATGCCTTTGTAACCTTTTCAATCAGCCTGTCAAGCTTCATAAGCGCAAAGCGGTCAAGCTCTGTGAATTTGTCCTCCGCCACAGAATCTTTCGAAGGATCAAAGTCGTTTATGTTGCCGAGAATAAATCTCGCGGTATTTCTAATCTTTCTGTAAGCTTCGGAAAGCTGCTTCAGTATCTCACGCGAAATTCTCATATCGGTTTTGTAATCCGCGGAAACAACCCAAAGTCTTAAAATATCCGCTCCGTACTCCGAGATGATATCGTGCGGGCTTACACCGTTGCCCCTGGATTTTGACATTTTCTGTCCGTCCGAATCCACAATCATGCCGTGAGTGATAACCGATTTATAGGGCGCCACGCCCTTTGCGGCAATAGACGTAAGCAATGACGACTGGAACCAGCCTCTGTACTGGTCGTTGCCCTCAAGATACATATCTGCCGGGAATCTAAGCTCCGGGTATACGTCAAGAACGCCCGCATGGCTCGAACCCGAGTCAAACCAAACGTCCATAATATCTTTTTCTTTTGTAAACTCGTAACAGCCGCATGAGCATTTTGTGCCCTCGGGCAAAATATCGGCAGCATCCGTTTCGTACCAAGCGCCGCTGCCCTTTTCCTTAAAGAGTTTTGAAACGGCTTTTATCGTATCATCGTTTATAAGTTCCTTACCGCACTCCTTGCAGTAGAAAATCGGAATCGGCACGCCCCATGTTCTCTGGCGTGAAATACACCAATCGGTTCTGTCCGCAACCATGGCGCTTATTCTGTCTTCGCCCCATTTGGGAAGCCATGTCACGCCCTTTATTGCCTCAAGCGCCGCTTCTTTAATGTCATCTACGGAAGCAAACCACTGCTCCGTTGCACGGAAGATAATCGGCTCGTGGCATCTCCAGCAATGCGGATACTGATGTATAATCTCTTTTACGGAGTAAAGCGCGTTAACTTCTTTAAGTTTTTCAATTATGGGCGCATTTGATTTTTCATAGAAAAGACCTGCAAATTCGCCGGCTTCCTCGTTTAAGTATCCCTTGCTGTCAACGGGAACTATAATCGGGATTTCCTTATAGGGACGGCAGGCAACATAGTCCTCCGCACCGTGTCCCGGAGCCGTGTGAACGCAGCCTGTGCCGGCATCAAGCGTTACATGATCGCCCACGATTACAAGAGAAGTTCTGTCTATGAAGGGATGCACGCATTTTATGCGGTCAAACTCAGCACCTTTAAAGCGCGCAATCTCGGAAAACTCTGTTATTCCGCCCTCTGCCATAACAATTTCAACAAGCTCGGAGGCGATAACATAAACTTCGCCGTTTGCCTTTATAAGGCTGTATTCAAACTCGGGATTTACCGCAATGGCAACGTTTCCGGGCAATGTCCAGGTTGTTGTAGTCCAGATAACGAAATAAATGTTGCTTAAATCTTCTCCGACATTTTTAAACACCCCGTTGTCGTCCGTTACGCGGAATTTAACATAAATGGAATTTGTTTTATCTTCGTTATATTCAATTTCGGCTTCTGCAAGTGCCGTTTCGCAGTCGGGGCACCAGTATATAGGCTTAAGACCTTTGTAAATATAGCCTTTCTTTGCCATCTCGCCGAAAATTTCTATCTGCTTTGCTTCAAATTCAGGCTTTAACGTAAGATAGGAACGGTCGTAATCTCCGAGCGCTCCGAGTCTTTTTATTTGCTTTTTCTGGTTCTCAACATAGCCGAGTGCAAATTTGCGGCACACCTCGCGGAATTCCGAAATTGAAACCTTGTCTCTGTCTATGCCGAGTTTTTTTATAGCCTGTCTCTCAATTGGCAGACCGTGCGTATCCCAGCCGTGTATATACGGAGCCTTGAATCCGCTCATATTCTTAAAGCGTGTTATTATGTCTTTAAGAGTTTTATTGAGCGCATGACCCATATGCATATCTCCGTTTGCGTACGGAGGTCCGTCATGCAGCACAAAAGGAGGTTTACCCTCGTTTTTTTTCATTAATTCATGATATAAATCTTCTTTTTCCCACTTTTCCAAAATATCGGGCTCTCTTTTCGGGAGATTGCCTCTCATCGGAAAGTCGGTCTGCGGCAAATTAAGCGTTTTACCGTAATCCATTTTCGTTCAACTCCTTAACCTCTATTTAAGCTTATCCAATATTTCAATCTGCGCATGAAGAAGCGATATGCTTTTTGCCGCAAATACTGAAATGTCTTTCTTTATATTATCGGATTCCGCAAGCAAAGCTTTCTGCTTTGCCTCATTCTCCTTTTGAATTGCCTCCGCTTTGTCGCGAGCTTCTTTAACTATAAGATCTGCCTGTTCGCGAGCCGTGGTGATTGCGGCTTCGCCCGTTTGCTGTGCAAGAATAATTGAGTTTCGCATGGTTTCCTCCATCGCCTTGTATTTCGAAACAAGCTCCTCCAAAACATTGATTTTGTCTTTATAATCAATGTTTTCCTTGTAGAGATTTTCATAATCTCTGCGTATCATGGCAAACGCATCGTCAACCTCCTGCACGGAATAGCCTTTGCCGAAACGTTTTGCAAATTCAAGTTTTTCAAGCTCAAGCGGAGTCATCATAAGTATTTCACCTCTTTAATAATTCCATGGAAAAATTCCCGTGCTTTTCAGTTCGTCACGGATATCGTTTGCTATGCTTACGTTATAAGGCGCTATAAGGAAAATTCCGTTTGAAACCTTCTGAATATCACCTTCAAGCGCATAAACAACACCGCTTACAAAATCCAAAACCTTTACAGCATCTTCCTTTGAAAGCTCTTCAAGGTTTATAACAACCGCTTTTTTGCTTTTAAGCCTGTCTGCTATTTCCCTTGAATCTTCATATGTCTGCGGCTGAAGCACCGCAACTTCAAGCTGCGTTGTTGCGTGAATATTCACAACTCTTCCGCCGCTTTTTCTGGGAGCGGCAGGCTTTGTTATGACAGGTTCGCGCTCGTACTCCTTTTCTTCAGCCTCATCTTTGTACTCATCGTATTCTTCCTCGTTGCCGAAAAACATTTCTCCGAGTTTATCAAATATTTTTGCCATCTCTCTTACCTCTCTTTTATATAAACTTTTAATAATACCCAAAATTATTTATAAATGCGTTCTCCGAAAATCGCACTGCCGACGCGCACAATGTTTGCGCCCTCTTCAATTGCAATTTCAAAATCATTGCTCATGCCCATTGAAAGAAAATCCATCGAGCTGTTTTTAAAGCTGTGCTCACGAAGATTCTTAAAAAGCTCATGCATTTTGCAAAAAGCCGCACGAATTTCATCTTCTCCGGAATAATTGGGCCCTATTGTCATAAGACCGCGTATGCGAACGTTTTCGCGCTTTTCGTTATTTTCAAGCATCGGCAAAACATCGTCAAATTCAACTCCGAATTTGCTTTCCTCGCCCGATGCATTAACTTCTATCAAAACATCTGTTATTATTCCGTGCTTTTGGGAAAGTCTCTCTATTTCATCAAGCAGTTTTTCGCTTTCCGCCGAGTGAATAAGACATACCTTTCCTATAATATATTTAACTTTATTTGTCTGAAGATGCCCTATAAAATGCCGTCTGACAGGCTCTGTGATATCCTCGTATTTGTCCGTAAATTCTTGAACCCTGTTTTCACCGATATCCGTAAGCCCCTCGCGGATAGCTTCGTTTATTCTGTCCGCCGAAACTGTTTTTGTTGCCGCAACAAGAGTAATGTCTTCGGGGTTTCTGCCGCTTTTTTTTGCCGCAGCCGCTATTTTTTCATATATTGTTTTTACGTTTTCTGCAAGTATACTCATTTTTTCAGCCCTCCTTGCTTTTTATAACTTTATCGTAAAGAAGACGTGAATTTGAAGCGCTGTTATCTTCACGCACAATCATATATTCGTCGTTGTGATAAAGCACCTCCACAGGTTTGAAAACCCTTGCTCCTCCTTTGTCAACATACACGCCTGTTTCATCATTTTCATAGCACAGTGCGGAAACCGGAACTTTCAGCCCCTCATATGTTTTGCGCACTATGTCAACGCTTGCATGGCGCTTTGATAAAATCCCCTGAATATCATGGTTTAATTCAAAAGAGACAACTCTTTTTCCGTCCGTATCTTCGCCGATATTGTAAAGTTTTGCAGCGGCAGCTTCGCCGTTTGCGTCACGAAAAACTATGTTAACCGTGTCTCCGGTTTTCATATCTCCGACTTCGTCGCTCCTCAGCGGCACGGCAAGATACCACTTAAAATTATCTATGATTTTGCAGACCGTATCGCCGCGCGCAGCTCTGCCACCCGATATTGATTTTGCCTTTTTGATTTCATCGAGATTATAAACCGTGAGATCTTTTATGTTATCCGGGGTAAATTTCCCTTCGATGCCGTCTATATTCATCGAAAAAAGCCCCGAGCACGGCGCCGTAACTTCGGTTATGAGATTCCCAAGGCGCGATTCAAGTTCCTGCTGCTTTGTTTTAAGCGTACCCAAAACCGAGTTTGCACCGCCCTTTGCCGCCGCATGCCTGTCCGCCGCATATATTAGATTGTCCTTCGCGCCGCTGCTTGCATCCATTTTTCCGTTTGCCGAATTTTTAACAATCTGTTTTATATTTTCATTAAAACTGCTGTCTATTGTCAGCGATTCGTCTTCAAATCCGTTTTCCGACACGCTGTCTTCGAGATTTTTTATTCTGCTTTTTATTTTCAGCAGCTGCTTTCTCGCGGTTTCGTCCGCCTCACCGCTCAGCATTGCGCCGAGTTCCTCTCCGTTTGCGCTTTTTGCACATTCGGCAAGATACGGCTGCAAAACACCGTCCGCCGGTGCGGCAACAAGCGTTTCGGTTTTAATTATTTGCCCCTCGCAGCTTATGCTGTCGGAGATAGACCCGCGCACCGCAAGTTCAGACGTGTCACGGCTTGTAAAATATATGTATATATTCCATATAAAGAATATAATCACAAAAACGGAAAGCACTCTCGTTAATTTTCGCATTTCCTAACACCCTTCTACTCCGAGTTTTTCACGGATAAGCTCCGTACAGAAAGCGCGGTCACCGGGCTTTATCCATATAACCTCATCGTTTTTGCGGAGCCATGTCATCTGCCTTTTTGCAAGCCTGCGCGTATTGCGCTTTATAAGTTCTTCCGTCTCTGTACGCGTTACAAGTCCGCGCAAATAATAAAGAACTTCTCTGTACCCTATGCCCTGCATGGCGGTTGTATTTATAAAGCCGTATTTGTTTTTTATATCGGAAACTTCTTCAAAAAGACCGCGTTTCACCATCTCGTCCACACGTGTATTTATTCTATTATACAAAATTTCTCGCTCAGTTTCAATAGCAAAATACAAATAATTATATATTTTTTTTGATTTTTTTGAAATTTCGTCGTTTTCGCTCTTGGTTTTTCCCGTAAGATAGTAAATTTCCAGTGCGCGCACAACTCTTTTAACATCTTTTTCGCAAAGCTTTGCGGCAGATTCGGGATCTGTTTCAGAAAGCTTTTTGTAAAGCTCAGCCGCACCGCCCGACCGTGCCTTTTTCATAAGTTCTTCACGCACGGAATTGTCACCTCCGGCTTCCGAAAGCTCAATGTTATGCACTATTGTATCCGTGTAAAGTCCCGTTCCGCCGGCAAGAATCGGAAGTTTTCCTCTTGAATACACGTCATTTATCGCTTTATGCGCCGCCCGTGCAAATTTCCAAAGCGAAAAATTTTCACATGGGTCGGCAATATCTAACATGTGGTGCGGCACTCCGCACATTTCCTCTGCAGTAGGTTTTGCGGTGCCTATATTCATTTCTCTGTAAATCTGCATCGAATCCGCAGAAATTATTTCTCCGCCGAGTTCCTTTGCAATATCTATGGCAAGAGCCGTCTTGCCCGAAGCCGTCGGTCCTGCTATAACAACCAATGGTATAAGCATATATATCTCCTAAAAAACTGCTATACTATTCTTTTAAACTGTTTTTCTATCTGATGTTTTGTAAGCTTTAAAATTACAGGTCTGCCGTGCGGGCACGTTGCCTGCCCCGAAAGCGCCAGAACATTTTTTATAAGTTCCTTCTGCTCGCTTTCCGAAAGCTTCTGCCCTGCCTTTAACGCCGCCTTGCACGCAACGGTGTAAAGCGCCTTGTCTCTTAAAGCCGATATCTTTTCTCTGCCTGCTCCGAGCACCGAAATCATCTCGGTAACGGAAGACGCAGCGTCCGACAGGTCAAGCGACACCGGAATCATACTTATTCTCACCGTGTTGTGACCGAATTCTTCGATTTCAAATCCGGCTTCGGCAAAAAAATCGGCATTGTCCGAATATATTCCGAATTCCGCTCCGGTAAGCACAAGCGTTTCGGGCATTAGAAGCACCTGTGAAGCAGGGTTTCCCTTTCCGCTTACAAGTTCTTCGTAAATAAGTCTTTCGTGCGCGGCATGTTGATCCGCCATTATCATGCTGTCTCCGTATTCCGCCACAATGTAAGTGCCAAAAAGCTGACCCAGTATGCGTATTTCAGGTTCTTCCTCCACCGCTTTTGTCTGCATCACGCTCTGTAAAATCTCCGTCTTTTTCTCTTCGGTTTTTTCTTCCGGCGGTGCGGAATAAATCTCATTCGGCGTTTGTATATACATTTTCGGAGCCGGATCCGGCTCCGATGCCTTTGGCGACACATATGATTTAAACACCGCTTCGTAAGGCTTTTTTATCTGCACGGACTCTTCGGATTTATATATAGGTTCCGAAGCGCTTATTTGCGGCTTTTTTTCGGCGTTTTCTTTTATCTGTGGCTCATTTCTTTTCTCAAGTTGCATTACCCTTTGCTCCGTCACGTTGTAGAGCGCGTTTTTCGCCGCCCAGTACACGGCTCCCGAAACGGCTCTGTCATCCGCAAATTTTATTTCAGCTTTTGCCGGATGTACGTTAACATCGCAAAGCGCGGGATTTAAATCTATATTGAGCACCGCTGCCGGGAACCTACCCGTCATCATATGGCTTCTGTAGCTTTCCTGAAGCGCAAAATACAGCGTTCTATTTATAACGCATCTGCCGTTTACAAAAAACGTCTGGTAATTTCTGTTTCCGCGCGAAAGTTCAGCTTTGCCCACAAGTCCGTAAACATGAATTCCGTTTTCTGTATAATCGGCATCTATCATAGCCGCAGCAACATCTTTTCCGTATATCGAATATACTGCGTTTCTCAAAATACTGTCTCCGGGAGTGAAGAAAATCTCCTTTCCGGAATTTATAAATCTCACGGAAATATCAGGGCGTGCCAAAGCCGTTCTTCTCACAACGTCTTCGCAAAGTCCCGCTTCCGATGAGTCTTTTTTCAGAAATTTCATTCTTGCAGGTGTGTTGTAAAAAAGCTCGCGCACGGTAATTGTTGTTCCCTCGGGGCACCCTGCAGGCGACACTTCTTCAAGTTTTCCTCCGACAACCCTTGCAAAGCTCCCCTCGGAGTTTCCTTTTCTTGCCGTGAGAATTTCCATGGTGGAAACCGCCGCTACGGAATGCAGCGCCTCGCCGCGGAAACCCAAGCTCTTTATGCTTTCAAGATCGTCTGCATTTTTTATCTTGCTTGTAGCGTGAGCTGTAATTGCAAGAGGAATATCGTCACGCTCCATTCCCTTGCCGTCATCGGTTACTCTCATGTAAGTGATTCCGCCGTTTTTAATCTCCACCGTAATGCTGCGCGCACCGGCGTCTATTGAGTTTTCAACAAGTTCTTTTATAACCGAGGACGGTCTTTCAACAACCTCCCCCGCCGCTATAAGCGCCGAAACCTGTGGCGACAGTACATTTATTTCAGACATTTTTACCCTCCGTTTAAATTTCAGATGCCTTTTTGGAAAGTCTGTAAAGCTCCTGCAAAGCTTCAATGGGAGACAACGTGTTTACGTCAAGCGCGCAAAGTTCTTTCACTATTTCGTCCGACGCCATGTTTGCAAAACCCACCTGCCCCGAAGCTTCCTCTCTCTTTGCGTTTCCCTTTGAAACCACGCGTATTTCGGAATTTTCAGATTCTATAGATTTTAAAATTTTCTTTGCCCTATCCGTCACCGTTTTCGGCACCCCGGCAAGCTTGGCAACATCTATTCCGTAACTTTCGTCCGCTCCGCCTTTAATTATTTTGCGAAGGAAAAATATATCGTCGTCACGCTTTTTCACTGCGACGGAAAGATTCAAAATGCCGTCCATTTTGTCTTCAAGCTGCGTGAGTTCGTGATAGTGCGTTGCAAAAAGCGTTTTCGCCCCTATTTTTGAGGCGCAGTGCTCCAAAACCGCCCACGCAATCGAAAGTCCGTCATAAGTACTTGTGCCGCGCCCGATCTCGTCCAGAATAAGAAGGCTTTTTGAAGTTGCGTTTTTTAATATATCGGCAACCTCGCTCATCTCAACCATAAACGTGCTCTGCCCCGCCGAGAGATCGTCCGAGGCGCCCACCCTTGTAAAAAGCTTGTCAATAAGTCCCGTGCGGCAGTTTTCCGCCGGAACGAAGCTGCCCATCTGCACCATGACCGCTATAAGAGCCACCTGGCGCATATATGTTGATTTACCTGCCATATTCGGCCCCGTTATAATCGCCATACGTTTTTTGCCGCAGTCAAGAGATGTGTCATTGGGCACAAAAACGCTGTTTTTCAGCACACGCTCAACCACCGGGTGTCTGCCGTTTTTTATCTCTATTTCATCGCCCATATTAACCTCGGGCGCCGTGTAATTATATTTCTTTGCAACCGCGGCAAGCGAGCAAAGCGCATCAGTCACACCTATGGCATGCGCGGTTTTCTGCACGCGGCTCACTTCAGCGGCGATTTTTTCACGTATTTCCGTAAACAACTTATATTCGAGAGCCACTTGTTTTTCCGCCGCTCCCAAAACGATTCCTTCAACCTCTTTAAGCTTCGGAGTTATGTATCTCTCGCCGTTTACAACCGTTTGTTTTCGTATGTAATAATCGGGAACTTTATCTTTATACATATTTGAAACCTCGATATAGTACCCGAAAACCCTGTTGTACTTTACCTTGAGATTTTTAATTCCCGTTTTTTCCTTTTCCTCTTCTTCTATTTCCTCAAGAAATTTGCCGCCGCCGTTTTTAGCGTCCGTAAGTGCGTCAAGCTCCTCGGAATAGCACTCGCGTATTATTCCGCCGTCACGCACCGTAAACGGAGGATCGTCCACAATGGCGCGGCACAAAAGGCCGTGAATATCGGAAAGATCGTCCATTTCATCACACTGTCCCGCAAGAAGCTGAGCAGAAAACTTTTTCATTATTCTTTTTATTTTCGGGATATATTGAAGCGAATCACGCAGACGCGCAAGATCCTTGGCATTTGCGCTGCCCATAACGATTCTGCTCATCACTCTCTCAATGTCGGAAATGTATGCCATCTCATCGCGCAGACCTTCGCGTCCCTCAATATCCGCCGCAAGTTCCGCCACGGCATTTATTCTTGAATTTATCGTGCTGCAGCTCAAAAGCGGACGAAGTATCCAGTTTTTGAGCGCGCGCGAACCCATAGTTGTTTTCGTATCGTCAAGCACCCAAAAAAGCGTGCCGCGCTTTCCCTTGTCGCGCATGTTTTCCGTAAGCTCAAGGTTGCGCCGCGCGTGCGCATCTATGAGCATATACTGCTGCGCCATGTAAACCTCAAGCTTTTTTATGTGCGACGGCGCTTTCTGCTGCGTCTGCGAAATATATGTAATAAGCGCACCGACGGAGCGCGCGGTAATATCATCAGGTTTTTCCGCCATATCCTCAAACTGATGCTCTATAACGCGGTTTGCGTATTCTTCGCCGAAATACAGATCGTTATAGGGAATTACCATAGCCTGTGTTCCGTTTTCGGCAAAATCGCGCAGTTCGGGCGTCTGATATGCATCGATATTCATAATAATCTCAACGGGAGCAAAGCGTGCTATTTCGTCTTTTAATGCATTTACGGCATTTTTATCAAAAGAGGTTGCAAGCATTTCGCCCGTTGAAGCCTCGCAAAAGGTCACCGAAGCTTTTTCGCCCTCCATAAAAATGCAGCACATGTAATTCGTTGTGCGCGAAGAAAGCAGTTCATCGTTTAAAATGGTGCCTGGAGTGACAATTTTTATAACCTTGCGCTTAACTATTCCTTTAGCCTGCGCCGGGTCTTCCGCCTGCTCGCATATTGCCACCTTGTGTCCCGCCGCAACAAGCTTTGCCACGTATCCGTCTGCCGCGTGAAAAGGCACGCCGCACATCGGAGCAGGCTCCTCCGTGCCGCAGTTTTTCTTTGTAAGCGCTATATTTAAAATTTCCGACGCAAGCTTCGCGTCATCGTAAAACATCTCGTAAAAATCGCCGAGTCTGAAAAACAAAACCGCGTCTTCGTGCTGTTTTTTTATTTCCAGATACTGCTGCATCATAGGAGTAACTCCCGCCATAATACAAATCTCCTCGTCTTTTGTAAAAATATAATATAATTTTATC
>USAP01000005.1 GCA_900552775.1 uncultured Eubacteriales bacterium
ATACGAAAGGAAGTAACAAATGAAACTTGATATAAGATATTCCACGCATCCCGATGATTCAAAGCTTTACACAACGGAGGAAATGAGAGAAAAATATCTCATAGAAAAGGTTTTTGAAGCTGACGAAATAAGCCTTACATACAGCCATTTTGACAGAATTGTTGCCGGCGGTGCAATGCCCATGAAAAAAGCGCTGAAGCTTGAAAGCGGCAAAGAATTCGGCACGGATTATTTTCTTGAAAGACGTGAAATGGGCGTTATAAACGTAGGCGGAAAAGGAAAAATAACTTTGGACGGCGCTGTGTATACATTAAATCCGCGTGACGGAATATACATAGGAATGGGCACACGCGATGTTGTTTTCGAAAGTGAGGACAAGAAAAATCCGGCTAAATTTTACATAAATTCCGCACCGGCGCACACATCTTATCCCACGGTGCATATCGATATCACCAAGGCTAAAAAAGTTCCGTGCGGTTCTGCGGCGGAAAGCAACAAGCGTGTTATAAATCAGTATATTCACCCCGAAGTAATAAAGTCCTGCCAGCTTTCAATGGGTCTTACGCATCTTGAAGAGGGCAGTGTCTGGAACACAATGCCGTGCCACACACACGAAAGACGCATGGAGGTTTATTTCTATTTTGATATGGACGAAGATCAGGCGGTTTTCCATATGATGGGAGAACCTTCCGAAACACGCCACATTGTTATGACAAACGAACAGGCGGTTATTTCGCCGAGCTGGTCAATTCACAGCGGATGCGGAACAAAGAATTACACATTTATCTGGGGAATGTGCGGTGAAAACTTAACGTTTGACGATATGGATCACTGCAAAACAAACGAACTTAAATAAGGAGAAGAATTATGCTATTTGTAAAAGTTTTAGATAAAAACGGAAATGAAAAATTCAAGGAGACGGGAAAAACTGTCGAGGCGCATTACGACGCAAAATACGAAGAAGGCGACAGGATAGTTATAGAACTTTCGGGCACGGATAAAATGGCTGTGCAGCTTGACGAGACAATGAAAGAAAGCATCGTACGTATAGAAGGCGGAAAATATGAATTTCCGATTCCGTTCGGAGACAAGGCTGCAACGTATCATCCAGATGCATGGAACAAAGATAAAAACGTTATAAGAGCGAGAGAGGTTTCTGACGATGAGTTTAAAGCATACCGAAACGTGGCGCTTAACACCGCATCGGTGCGTTTCTGCAAAACATGTTTTCCGTACGCCGAGGCAAACTTTGTAACGCGTGACGAACCTTGGTTTGAAGAGAGAAACTCAATTGACGGTGTTACGGAAAACAGTTCTCACGGAGCATACCCCTATCAGTCATATGCAGGCGGAGCGAGAGAAGATCTTGACTATACGCTGTATTTCGGCGGCGAAGTTGAATTTGACAAAATAGTTATATATCTGCGTGCGGACTTTGCGGACGATCATGATACATACTGGAAATCGATTACCGCTGAACTTTCCGACGGTACAAAACTTCCGCTTTCGTTTATAAAAACGGGAGAAGGCCAGGAATTTACATTCGGAAGAAGTTTTAAAACGGATAAAATTCATCTGACGGACTTTAAGCAGGCGGCATTTCCGCTTTCATGGGCGGCGCTTACGCAGATTGAAGTTTACGGAAGACATACAAAATAATATGGAGGTTTTGAAATGAAAAAGAATTTGGTTGCATTGTTCTCGGCGATATGCATATTTTGCTGCGGCATGACAACTTTTGCGGCAAACGGAGCAGTTACGCTGTATATCAACAGCTACATGGCATATGTGGGCGGCGAAAAAACTCAGATAGACCCGGGAAATACAGAGGTTGCGCCGCTTATAGAAAACGGCAGAACTTTGGTGCCGGTGAGATTTGTGTGCGAGGCGTTCGGCGGCACCGCGTCATGGAATAGTGACAGCCGTATCGTTACACTTTCCGCTTCGGGAAAGGAAATTTCAGCTAAAATCGGAGAAAAAACGCTTTTTGTAAACGGCGAAGCAAAGGAAATCGACGCACCTGCAACAATATCGGAGGGACGCACATTGCTTCCGCTGCGTGCAGTGGCAGAAGCTCTCGGAAAAGAAGTTTTTTATGAAGACGGTTTTATTGCCATAGGCACGGCAGACGAGATAAATTCGGCGAAAGCTTCTGTAAACACAGAAACCGATTTTAAACAGTATATGATAAACAAGCCGGCTTATGCGTGCCTTTATAAGGATTTGCGCAGCGGCGCAATGCCGGGCGTGCTGAGCGGAAATGTTACGCTTAATCAGAAAAATTACAGCTTCTACGTAAGTCAGACGGAAGGCGATTATCTGGCGAATATGACGTTTGCCGTAAACGGTATTACAACCGATACTATGAGAGACTTAGGTTTTAGAATTTATGATATGTACCTTACGGATTTAAACCCGAGAGACGACAGCGTTGAACTTTTTGTAACGGCTTCAACCGAAGATGACTATATTTGCATGCTTGCTTTAAGCTTTGACAAATATTCGGCTCATTATCTGAATTTCACATGCTACAATCCATATTATCTCGGAAACAGTCCGGAAACAACGGATATTTTCTTTTTGGGCTCGGGAGATATAACATACAGCGGAATGCGTGTTTCCGATGACGGCTATGTGATTCTTTCGCACCGCGGCGCAAGCGCTTTTCACTGGGGACTTGAAACAAAGTTCCGTCTCGTGGGAAATACCGATCTGGTGCAGCAGCAGGAAGAGTATTACAAGGTTGACGCTGTGAAATATCTGGAGCCGTTTGCAGGGGATTATCCTGATATAACGGCGAAAGAGAAAGAACAGATAAAAGACGGATATGTTCTTTGCAAAAAGGATTTTGGATTTATAAAGAAAGGCGAATACTTTACAATTCTTTATGACAACAATATGAAGCAAATATACTGTGTAACACGGGACGGCAAAAGCGGCTGGATTTCAATCGAAGACGAGGGTATGAATCAATATGCCGAGGTAAACGGCTACATGTTTTATCTTGCCGGATGAAAGGTGAAAATATGAAGGTTACAATAAAAAAACTTGATGAAAATGCAAAGACTCCTACTTACGGAACTGATTTTTCTGCCGGAGCGGATTTATATGCGCTTATACAGGAGGGGGAAAGAGAAATACGCCCGGGTGAAATATATTTGGTTCACACAGGCATATCTCTTGAAATTCCGGAAGGTTACGGAGGATTTATATTTGCCCGAAGCGGACTTGCAACAAAAAAAGCGCTTGCTCCGGCAAACAAGGTGGGAGTGATAGATTCCGATTACCGCGGAGAGATTATGGTTCCGCTTTTAAACAGCGGCACCCGTGAAGCGGTTATAGCAAACGGGGAAAGAATTGCGCAGATTGTTTTTATGCAATACGGCAAGGCTTCATTTGAACTTTCCGAGGAACTTTCTGACACCGAAAGAGGTGAAGGCGGCTTCGGCTCCACGGGCAAAAAATGAATTTTTTTTAAAATTTAAAAAAAAAGTTGAAATTTAAAGAAAAGTATGTTACATTATATTGTAAGAGGAGGTGTATACTAATGGCATACGTAATAAATGATGATTGCATCAGCTGCGGCGCTTGTGCTTCTGAATGCCCTGTATCATGCATCGCAGAAGGCGATTCAAAGTACGTGATTGACGCTGACACATGCATAGAATGCGGTAACTGCGCCAATGTTTGTCCTGTAGGTGCTCCCGAACAGGCATAATGTTCATCAGACGTATAAAATGCCCGTTTTTGCGGCATGTCTGCTCAAAAAAGGCTGCGGCTTTGTCGCAGCCTTTTTTGAAGGAGGAATAATGGAAAATATTAATGATTACGAACGGATTGACGATCTTCTTATAGGAGGTCTTTGCATTATACAGGACACGCGCGGATTCTGCTTCGGAACAGACGCTGTACTGCTCTCGGACTTTGCGGATATTAAAAAAGGAGATGCGGTAATGGATTTTTGCACCGGCAGCGGGGTTATACCTCTTTTGCTGCACGCAAAAACCGATGCCGGAAAAATATTCGGACTTGAAATATTGCCGCATATGGCTGACATGGCACAACGAAGCGTGGCTTTAAATAAAATTGACAATATCCGAATTGTGTGCGGCGATCTTAAAAATGCGCCGAAAATATTCGGTCATGAAGTTTTTGATGCCGTAACATGCAATCCGCCTTACGAAAGAGACGGCGGAGGTCTCAAAAACCCCGATGATTTCAAGGCAATTTCAAGACACGAAATAATGTGCACGCTCTCAGATGTTGTAAAAAATGCAGCGGCGGTGCTTAAATACGGGGGCAGGTTTTTCATGGTGCACAGGGCTAACAGACTTACAGATGTATTTTGCACGATGCGAGAATATGCCATAGAGCCCAAACGCATGCGCCTTGTGGCACCGTCTGCGGGAAAAGCCGCAAATTTGGTGCTTATTGAAGGAATGAAAGGCGGCGGAGCGTTTCTTAAAACGGAACCTACGCTTTACATATATAATGAAAACAGAGAGTTTACTGAAGAAATAAACAGAATATACGAAAGGTCATAGTTTTATGTGCGGAACACTTTATCTTTGCGCAACGCCTATAGGAAATCTTTCGGATATGTCCGAAAGGCTTTGCAAAACGCTTTCCGAGGTTGATATTATTGCCGCGGAAGACACAAGGCATACGCTGAAGCTTTTAAACCATCTCGGAATAAAAAAACAGATGATAAGCTATTTTGAACATAATAAACGTGAAAAAGGCGAATATCTTGTTTCACTTTTAAAAGAGGGAAAAAATATTGCACTCGTTTCCGATGCCGGCACGCCGGCAATTTCCGACCCCGGGGAAGATTTGGTTCTTTTGTGCGCGGAGGAAGGAATAACCGTAACGAGCGTCCCCGGTCCCGTGGCGGCAATAAGCGCGCTTATTGTTTCGGGACTGCCTACGGGAAGATTTGCGTTTGAAGGGTTTCTTTCCGTAAACAAGCGAAGCCGTGATGAACGTCTGCGCGAAGTCTGCGACGATAAAAGAACGCTGATTTTTTATGAAGCGCCGCATAAATTGCGCCGAACGCTTGCGGATATGCTCCGTGTTTTCGGGAACAGAAAGATTACTCTTTGCCGCGAAATAACAAAGCTGCATGAGGAAACTATAAGAACAACACTTAAAGAAGCACAGAACCTCTATTCGGACGAAAAGCCGCCAAAGGGCGAGTTTGTGCTTGTTGTGGCTCCTGCCGAGGCTGTGGAAATATTTGGAATAACAATGAGTATTAAAGAACGGTTTGACTTTCTCTTAAAAAACGGCGACGATGAAAAAACTGCCATGAAAAAAATCGCGGTGGAACGGGGTATACCGAAAAGAGATGTTTACAAAGAGGTGAAAACATGATTATAGATTTCAGTAAGATGAGCGAAAGCGTTTTGAAAAACTTTAAAGGCGGAGAAAAAGAATTTCGCGCAAAAATGTTTGATACGGACGGCGGAAAAATAATGCTTTCGCGGCTTGTAAAAGGTGCGTCTATAGGCTGTCACACGCATGAAAACAACTGTGAGATTATATACATATTAAGTGGAAGCGGCAAAGCGCTTTATGACGGCGCCGAAGAAAGAGTTTCGGAAGGAATGTGTCATTTTTGCCCCGAGGGGCACAGCCACAGTCTTATAAACGACGGAGAGGGAGACCTTGTGTTTTTTGCCGCAGTGATAAATACGGAGGGGTAAACTGTGATTATACGTGAATTTACAAAAGATGATATAAAACAAATGACAGAGATATGGAACAGCGTTGTCGAAGACGGAGAAGCGTTTCCCCAGACGGAACTGCTGGATAATGAAAGCGGTATGCGCTTTTTCTCCGAACAGACGCGCACGGCGGTAGCGGATGAAGACGGTGAAATTTTGGGACTTTATGTTCTGCATCCGAACAATGTAGGCAGATGCGGGCATATATCAAATGCAAGCTATGCCGTAAAAAAGAATCTGCGCGGCAGACACATAGGCGAAAAGCTCGTTTCGGACTGCCTGGTGTCGGCTAAAAAAGCCGGATTTCGGATTTTGCAGTTTAACGCTGTTGTCGCGACGAACGCAAGTGCTCTGCACCTTTACAAAAAGCTCGGGTTTGTGTCTATGACAGCCATTCCCGGCGGATTTCTCAAAAAAGACGGTTCGTATGAAGATATTATACCGCATTACCACTTGCTGTAGGAGTTTAAAACAATTATTTCTGTAAAAATAAGGGGATTGGAGAACAAAATGAAAGACTTACTTATTTTATTCGGAGGAAAATCGGGAGAGTACGAGGTTTCCGAAATGTCGGCGGCTTCGGTTCTTTCAAATATAGACACGGATAAGTACAATATAATCAAAATAGGAATTACAAAAGACGGCAGATGGTTTAAAACAGACGCGTCTCCCGAGCAGATTAAAAGCGGAGAATGGGATTCAATGCCTAAGCAAAGCGCGTTTTTGTCGCCAGATACATCGCATCACGGAATATTTGTTGAAGGCAAACTTCAGAATATTGACGTGATTTTTCCCGTAATGCACGGCGATTACTGCGAAGACGGCTGTATTCAGGGGCTTTTTGAGCTTTCCGGAATTCCGTATGTCGGCCCGGGGGTACTTGCTTCAGCTGCCGGAATGGACAAATCGGCAACAAAGCTTTTTGCCGCCGCAAGCGGTGTTCCCCAGGCAAAATGGTACATTACATCTCCGGCGGCATCCGAAGAGGAAATAGAAAAAATAGAAAGCGAATTTTCCTATCCGATATTTGTAAAGCCGTGCAACGCCGGTTCATCTCTCGGAATAAGCAAGGCAGGCAATCGCGCAGAACTTGAAAAAGCTATCGCCGAAGCCGCAAAGTTTGATTCTAAAATTCTTTGTGAGGAATATATTGACGGCTATGAAGTTGAATGCGCGGTTTTGGGCAATGAAGACACAAGGGCTTCGGTTGTCGGTCAGATAACGCCTTCAAACGAGTTTTACGATTACAGCGCAAAGTATATAGATAACGCGTCCGGGCTTACTATTCCTGCCAATATTCCGGAAGAAACAGCGGAAAAAATTCGCGAATATGCCGTAACGGTTTTTAAGGCTCTCGGCTGCCGCGGAATGTCGCGTGTGGACTTTTTTGTTTTGCGCGGCAGCGGCGAAATTAAGTTTAACGAAATCAATACGCTGCCGGGATTTACATCAATAAGCATGTATCCCAAGCTTTGGGAGAAAAGCGGAATACCTTATTCCGAACTTATTGACAAACTTATAGAATATGCGGAAAAATAGACTTTTATTGTATCTTTACATGAACGTTTTTTTGTGATAAAATAGAACCGAGGTGTGATGTACATATGAATAAAGATGTTATTATTTCGGTTGTCGGCACAGAGCAGACGCCGGAAGGCAATGATAAAGTGGAGTTTGTGACCGAGGGTCAATATTACAAAAAAGGCAGCAAAGTATATCTTAAATACAAAGAAAGCGAAATGACCGGTTTTGACAACACAACAACCACGCTTAAAATAGACGGAGATACGGTGTCGATGACAAGATTCGGCAATTTCAATTCACATATGGTTTTTAAAAGCGGAGAGCAGCATTTAAGCTATTATGAAACGCCGTACGGAAGCTTTACGATAGGCATAATTTCCGATGATGTCAAGGTTAAAATGGACGAAGAAAAAGCAGATATAAGTATAAAATATCTTCTTGAAATAGACAATGCGGCGAGGGCGGAACATGAAATCCGCCTGAGCGTGCATAATGCATAGAAAGGAAAAAATAAATGGGTGTAACGGATAATATTGAAAAAAAACTGAAAGAAATTGTGAAAAATGCGATTTCGGAGGCATTCGGAGATATAGAAATGCCGGATTTTCTTATAGAAGTTCCCAAGGATTCCGCAAACGGAGATTATTCCACCAACGCGGCGATGCTTCTTGCGCGCACTTTGCGCAAAGCTCCGCGTGCCATAGCGGATGAAGCCGTAAAGCATATAAAGACTGCAAAGCCGATAGACAAAGTTGAAGTTGCCGGTGCCGGATTTATTAATTTTTATCTTTCAAATTCGTATTTGTACGATGTTTTGGAAGAAGTTGAAAAACAGGGCGCAAGTTACGGCTGCTGCAATATAGGAAACGGCGAAAAAGTGTGTCTTGAATTTGTGAGTGCAAACCCGACAGGACCTATGCACATGGGCAATGCAAGGGGCGGAGCCATAGGTGACAGTCTTGCGAACATTATGAAAAAGGCGGGCTTTGACGTTGAAAAAGAGTTTTACGTAAATGACGCGGGCGCTCAGATTGACAAGTTCGGACGTTCGCTGGATGCACGTTTTCTTGAAATTGTGGACGGGCACTGTGATTTTCCCGAAGACGGCTATCAGGGCGAAGATATACGCGATCACGCAAAGGCTTATATTGAAGAATTCGGCACAGGTCTGCGCGCCGAGGAGGAGAGCGTTCGCCGCAAGAAACTTATTGAATATGCATTGCCTAAGAATCTTGAAAAAATGAAAAAAGATTTGTCTGACTACCGCGTATTTTACGATAAATGGTTTTTTGAAAGCGAACTTCACGAAAGCGGATATGTGACGGAAACAATAGAACTTCTTAAAAAGACAAATCATGTGTATGAAAAAGACGGCGCCGTTTGGTTTAAAAGCACTGATTTTCTCACGAAAAAGGGTGATGACGACAGGACGTACAAAGATGACGTTTTGGTTCGCGCAAACGGAATACCGACATATTTTGCAGCGGATATAGCGTATCACAGAAACAAGCTTGAAAAAAGAAAGTTTGACACGGCGATAAATATTTGGGGTGCTGATCATCACGGACACATTGCGAGAATGAAAGGTGCTCTGGGTGCTCTCGGAATCGATCCCGAAAGACTGCACGTTATAACAATGCAGCTTGTGCGCCTTATGGATAAAGGCGAAATTGTGAGAATGAGCAAAAGAACCGGAAGAATGATAACTCTTTCCGATTTGCTGCAGGATATAGGAATAGATGCGGCAAGATTTTTCTTTAATCTTCGTCAGGCGGGAAGTCATTTTGACTTTGACCTGTCGCTTGCGGTTGAGCAGTCAAACGACAACCCTGTGTTCTACGTTCAGTATGCGCATGCAAGAATCTGCAGCATTATAAGACTTCTTGCCGAGGACGGGCTTTGCGCCGCGGCATACGCCGATACAGACACCTCTTTGCTCGATGCGCCTCAGGAAACGGCGCTTTTGAAACGCCTGGCGGCTTTTCCGGGAGAAATTGCGTCTGCGGCGGAGAGCATGGAGCCTTCGAGAATAACACGTTACGTTACGGAGGTTGCGGCGGATTTCCACAGCTTTTATAATGCGTGCCGCATAAGAGGAGAGGAAGAAAACCTTGCAAAGGCACGTCTTAAACTTTGCGAGGCAACGAGAACCGTTATTGCAAACTGTCTTGAAATTCTCGGAGTTACTGCATCCGAGAAAATGTAATTTTAAGAAAAGAAGTGATAAGAATGAAAAAAACATTTTTCAGAAAATCATTAAGTGTTTTGATGGCAGTACTGCTGTTTGTTCTTCCGATTCAATCATTTGCGGAAGAAAGTGAAGGAAGTTCATCTGCGGCAACACAGTTTTACGGACAGTATCAGTTTTCAATTCTGAGCGTTGCTTCAAAAATAATTGAAAACGGATATTGCTTCGGCGTGACAAGCGGCGATTTGCTTGCCGAAGCGTTTTATGAGAAGCTTGTGAATCCTTCTGCAGATGTGGAGGATATGCTTAACGTTATGACGGACTCGCTTGATCCGCATTCGTCATATCTTAATGCTGAAGAGTATAAATATATGATGGATCACACCATATCCGGAACGTTTGCCGGTATAGGAGTAAGCGTTGTTCAGGCGGGAGACAGGGTGGTTGTTGT
The DNA here is from genome assembly GCA_900552775.1 of uncultured Eubacteriales bacterium. Lineage (GTDB taxonomy): Bacteria > Bacillota > Clostridia > UMGS1883 > UMGS1540 > CALCLY01. The sequence continues at coordinate 9,890 of USAP01000005.1, forward strand.
ATCTCCCATGGCAGGATCACCTGCGGAAGAAGCCGGAATTGAGGCAAACGACGTGATTATATCCGTAAACGGCGAGGGTATGATAGGAAAAAGCGTACAGTATATTCAAAGTGTCATAAGCGGAGAAGAAGGCACGGCGGTAAGTATCGGCGTGCAGCGAGGCGATAAAATTTTAAACTTTGATATGAAACGTGCCATTATACGTGATAAGACTGTTACGTGGTCTGTCAAAGACGGCATTGGAATAATAAAAGTTGCAAGCTATAATCCGACAACCGCAGAGGATGCAAAAAAAGCTCTTGAAGATTTTGACAGGCAGGGAATAAAAAATATTGTAATTGACGAAAGAAATAATCCGGGCGGCGAACTTCAGTCGGTTGTGGATTTTTGCAATCTGTTTATCCCGAAAGGGCCTGTTGCGACAATGAAATTTAAAGATTCTCAAAATGATGAAACTTATTATTCAACGCTTGAAAAACCGAAATATAAGCTTGCTGTTTTGATAAACGGCGGAAGCGCTTCCGCGGCAGAGCTTTTTGCGGCAGCCGTAAAGGATACGAAGGTCGGCGCGATTATAGGTGAGAATTCGTACGGAAAAGGAACAATGCAGACGCTTATTCCGTTTGAATATACGGGCGGCGCGCTGAGACTAACTGTGGCAGAGTATTTTTCCGCACACGGAAACCGCGTAAACGGAGTTGGAGTAAAGCCGGACTATACGGTACATGATGATGCAATCTATAAAGATGTATCGTATCTTGAACCCATTGAGCTTACAAAAGAAAGCAGAATTTACGATGAAAGCGACAATGTACTGGCAATCGAGCAGAGGCTTGAGCTTTTGGGGTATTTCGAAGAAAAACCGGATAAATTTTTCGATGAAGAAACAAAGAAAGCACTGGAGATGTATCAGACGTTCAGAAAACTTCCCGTTACGGGAACAACCAATCTCGAAACATCGCTTGATTTAAACAGCATTGACTTTGAAAATATGGCGTTTTCAAACGAAGCTCAAATGAATACGGCTTTAAACTATCTTAAAACCGGAGCATTTCCGCAGGAATAAAATAAATTTGTTTTTCACGGGCAGAACGGCGTACCGTTTCTGCCCGTGAAGTGTCTTATTTTACCAAATGTCAATTGCTCCGGCTGCGGTGCCTGGGCGATTCGACGAAAAATTCAAAATAATCATTTTTTTCAAAAAAAGTCTTGACTTTCACATACTGTTATGCTATAATTTTATAATGCATTATAAGCTAAAATAGGTATATTCTGATTTGGTATACCTATGATATAAATATTTAACGGACGCGGACTTGCGTACCGATTAATATATCCGGCGAAACTGCGAAATTTTAAGTAGAGGTGATAGTATGATACATCCGGTGACTTTGGGAAAGAATACCAGAATGAGTTATGCGAAAATAGACGAAGTTCTGGAAATGCCCAACCTGATAGGTGTACAGAAGAATTCATACAAGTGGTTTGTTGAAGAAGGTCTTAAAGAGGTTTTCAGAGATGTATCGCCGATTACCGATTATGCCGGTAATCTGATTCTTGAGTTTATCGATTATACGCTGGACAGCAAGCCTAAATACGACATAGAAGAGTGCAAGGAGAGAGATACAAACTATTGCGCTCCGCTTCGCGTTAAGGTAAGACTTATAAATCAGGAAACGGGTGAAATAAAAGAACAGGAAATTTTTATGGGCGATTTTCCGCTTATGACAAATCAGGGTACTTTTATTATAAACGGCGCCGAGAGAGTTATTGTAAGTCAGCTCGTGCGTTCACCCGGAATCTATTATACCGAACAGTTTGATAAGGTCGGAAAAAAGCTTTTGGCTTCTACGGTGATTCCGAACCGCGGCGCATGGCTGGAATACGAGACGGACTCAAACGATGTTTTCTGGGTTCGCGTGGACAGAACAAGAAAACTTCCCGTTACCGTTCTTTTGCGCTGCCTGGGTCTCGGAAGCGATGCTCAGATTACTGAAATGTTCGGAGAGGAAGAAAAACTTTACGCTACAATAGAAAAAGACAGTACCAAAACAGAGGAAGAAGCGCTGTTTGAACTTTACCGCCGTCTTCGTCCCGGTGAACCCCCCACGGTTGACGGTTCAAGATCGCTTATAAACGCACTGTTTTTTGATCCCAGAAGATACGATTTGGCAAAAGTGGGAAGATACAAATTTAATAAAAAACTGGCAATAGGAGCAAGAATTGCGGGCAGAGTTGCCGGCGCAGACATTGCAGACCCTTCAACCGGCGAAATACTTGTTGGCGAAGGCGAAATGATAAGCAAGGAAAAAGCCGCGGAAATCGAGAAAGCAGGAGTAAACTCCGTTCTTATTGCCGCTGATGACAAAAAAGTAAAAGTTTTCTCGAATGATATGGTTGATATTCATAATTACATTGATATTGACATTTCGAGTTTAAAAATAAAAGAAAAAGTTTGCCGCAAAGTTATTGAAGAAATTGTTGCGGAAAATTATGAACCCGATGAACTTCTGAAAGTTCTTGATCAGAGAAGGGACGAGCTTGTTCCCAAACACATAACGGTTGAAGATATTATGGCATCCGTAAACTATTGTCTGGACCTTTCTTACGGAATCGGCACGGTTGACGATATTGACCATCTCGGAAACCGCCGTCTGCGCGGTGTTGGAGAGCTTTTGCAGAATCAGTTCCGCATGGGTCTATCGAGAATGGAACGCGGCGTAAGAGAGAGAATGAGTATCCAGGATATGGATATTGTTACTCCGCAGTCGCTCATAAACATAAGACCTGTTGTGGCTACGATTAAAGAATTTTTCGGTTCATCACAGCTTTCACAGTTCATGGATCAGAACAATCCTCTGGCAGAGCTTACACATAAGAGAAGACTCAGCGCGTTGGGACCCGGCGGTCTCAGCCGTGAACGTGCCGGATTCCAGGTTCGTGACGTTCACTACACGCATTACGGCCGTATGTGTCCTATAGAAACTCCTGAAGGACCTAACATCGGTCTTATAAACTCGCTCAGTACATTTGCGAGAATAAACGAATACGGTTTTATCGAAGCGCCGTACAGAAAAGTTGATAAAGAAACAGGACGTGTTACGGACGAAATCAGCTACATGACGGCAGATGTCGAAGATAACTATATTGTTGCGCAGGCAAACGAGCCTCTCGACAAAGACGGATATTTCGAATCCAAGAAGGTTACTTGCCGCAGAAGAGACGAATTTATTGAGGTTCCGCCGACAAGCGTTGATTATATGGACGTATCGCCGAAGCAGGTTGTTTCCGTTGCTACGGCAATGATTCCGTTCCTTGAAAACGATGACGCAAACCGTGCACTTATGGGCTCGAACATGCAGAGACAGGCAGTTCCGCTTCTTAAAACGGATTCGCCTATTGTCGGCACGGGTATGGAATACAAAGCGGCCAAAGACTCGGGTGTTGTTGTGCTTACGGAAACGGACGGTGTTGTTGAAAAAGTTTCCGCTGACAAAATAACAATAAAAGATCCCGAAGGGAACAGACATACTTATAATCTTGTTAAATTCAGCCGTTCGAACCAGGGCACATGCATTAACCAGAGACCTATGGTTGAAAAAGGCGAAAAAGTTAGGGCGGGAGACATAATTGCCGACGGGCCGTCTACGGACAACGGCGAAATTGCACTCGGAAGAAACGTTCTCATAGGCTTTATGACTTGGGAAGGTTACAACTACGAGGATGCTATTCTCCTTAATGAAAGACTTGTTAAAGAAGACGTTTTAACGTCTATCCATATAGAAGAATATGAGTCCGAGGCAAGAGATACAAAACTCGGACCCGAAGAAATTACAAGAGATATCCCGAATGTGGGCGAAGATGCTTTAAAAGATCTTGACGAACGCGGAATTGTAAGAATCGGTGCCGAGGTTCGTGCAGGAGATATTCTTGTCGGAAAGGTTACTCCGAAAGGCGAAACCGAGCTTACTCCCGAAGAAAGACTTCTCCGCGCAATATTCGGAGAAAAAGCGCGCGAGGTAAGAGATACTTCTCTAAGAGTTCCTCACGGCGAGGCGGGTATCATAGTTGACGTTAAAGTGTTCACACGTGAAAACGGTGACGAGATGCCGCCCGGAGTAAACGAACTGGTGCGCTGCTATATTGCACAGAAGAGAAAAATTTCTGTCGGAGATAAAATGGCGGGCCGTCACGGAAACAAGGGTGTTGTATCAAGAATACTCCCCGAAGAAGATATGCCGTTCCTGCCTGACGGAACTCCCCTTGATATAGTTTTGAATCCTCTTGGCGTGCCGTCGCGTATGAATATTGGACAGGTGCTTGAGGTTCACCTTGGACGTGCGGCAAAAGAACTCGGTTTTAAAGTGGCAACGCCTGTATTTGACGGTGCTACAGAGGATGATATAGTTGAACTGCTGGAACAGGCAGGATTCAGAAAAGACGGAAAAACAGTTCTTTACGACGGAAGAACGGGCTTGCCGTTTGATAATCCCGTAACCGTCGGATACATGTATATGTTAAAACTTCACCATCTTGTTGATGACAAGATTCACGCAAGGTCGACAGGCCCCTACTCACTTGTTACGCAGCAGCCTCTGGGCGGTAAAGCTCAGTTCGGCGGTCAGCGTTTCGGCGAGATGGAGGTTTGGGCACTTGAGGCTTACGGCGCCGCATACACTTTGCAGGAAATTCTGACGGTTAAGTCCGATGACGTTGTCGGCCGTGTTAAAACTTACGAGTCTATCGTAAAAGGCGAGAATGTACCCAAACCGGGTATCCCCGAATCGTTTAAGGTGCTTATAAAGGAATTGCAGAGTCTCGGCATGGATATCAAGCTTCTTTCAAAGGATATGGAGGAGGTTTCGCTGTCCGAAACGTTTGATGACGATGCGGACGATGTGCCGTTTGAGGATTTGCCCGAGGAAATGGCGCAGATGCTGACGGACGATGACGGCGAACAGCTTGAAAAAAGCGGCTTCAGCGAAGTTGATGACGATGATTTGCTTTTAAGTGCTCTCGGATTTGAAGATGACAGCGCGGAACCCGAAGAAGCCGATGACGATTTCGATATTGACGATTTTATGTCTGATGATGACGCATTTGACGATGACGATCTCGGCGAGGACGAGGATTTATAATAAAAACCAAGATTGGGGGAATAACAGTGTTGGAATTTAACACTTTTGAGGCAATACAAATCGGACTGGCTTCACCTGAAAAAATCCGCGAATGGTCTCACGGAGAGGTTAAAAAGCCCGAAACCATAAATTACCGTACATTAAAGCCCGAGCCGGACGGTTTGTTCTGCGAAAGAATTTTCGGACCTACGCGCGACTGGGAATGTCACTGCGGTAAATACAAAAGAATAAGATTTAAAGGAATTGTCTGCGACCGCTGCGGTGTTGAAGTAACAAGAGCAAAAGTTCGCCGTGAAAGAATGGGTCATATTGAGCTTGCTGCACCTGTAAGCCATATTTGGTACTTTAAGGGCAGCCCCAGCAGACTCGCTCTTATGGTAAATATTTCTCCTTCGGATCTTGAGAAAGTTTTGTATTTTGCGGCTTACATTGTAATAGATCCCGGTAAAACGGATCTTGTAAAGACGCAGATCCTCAATGAAAGAGAATACCGCGAGCATGAAGAAAAATTCGGCGAAGGTTCATTCCGCGCGGCTATGGGTGCGGAAGCTATAAAAGAGCTTTTAAAAGAAATCGATGTTGAAGCTCTTGCAACAGAACTTCGCGAAGAAGCGGACGCTACGCAGGGACAGAAAAAAATCAGAATTATAAAAAGACTTGAGGTTGTGGAATCATTCCGTCATTCCGGAAACAAACCCGAATGGATGATTATGGACGTTGTACCCGTAATCCCGCCCGAAATCAGACCTATGGTACAGCTTGACGGCGGCAGATTTGCAACAAGCGATTTGAATGACCTGTACAGACGTGTTATAAACAGAAACAACAGACTTAAAAGACTTTTGGAACTCGGTGCTCCCGATATTATCGTGAGAAACGAGAAGAGAATGCTTCAGGAAGCGGTTGACGCGCTTATAGACAACGGCAGACGCGGCAGACCCGTTACGGGCCCCGGAAACAGACCGCTTAAGTCTCTTTCAGATATGCTTAAAGGTAAACAGGGTCGTTTCAGACAGAACCTTCTCGGAAAACGTGTTGACTATTCGGGACGTTCCGTTATCGTTGTAGGACCTGAACTTAAAATTTATCAGTGCGGTCTTCCGAAGGAAATGGCTTTGGAACTTTTCAAACCGTTTGTTATGAAAAGACTTGTAAATAATGGTCTTGCTCACAATATAAAGAGTGCAAAGAGGATGGTTGAAAGAGTGCGCCCCGAGGTTTGGGACGTGTTGGACGAGGTTATAAGAGAGCATCCTGTTATGCTTAACCGTGCTCCTACGCTTCACAGACTCGGTATCCAGGCATTTGAACCGGTTCTGGTAGAAGGTAAAGCGTTAAAGCTTCATCCGCTGGTATGTACTGCATTCAACGCCGACTTTGACGGTGACCAGATGGCAGTTCACGTTCCGCTTTCACCCGAAGCACAGAGTGAAGCAAGATTCCTCATGCTTTCGGCAAATAACCTTCTGAAACCTCAGGACGGACGTCCTGTTGCGGTTCCGACGCAGGATATGATTTTGGGAAGTTATTACCTGACAATCGTAAGAGAAGACGAGAAGGGTGCGGGAAAGAGATTTTCAAGCTTTACAGAAGCAAAACTTGCGTATGAGAACGATGAAGTTTCACTTCATGCTCCCATTAAAGTTATAAACACAAAGATAATTGACGGCGTTGAAAAGTCAAAGCTTATAGACGCTACGGTAGGTCAGATTATATTCAACGAGGATATTCCTCAGGATCTCGGATTTGTTGACAGAAGCAATCCGGAAAATGAATTTGACCTTGAAATCAGTTTTCTTGTTACAAAGAAGCAGCTCGGAAAAATTATCGACAGATGCATAAAAACGCACAGCATTACGGAAACTGCCGAATTGCTTGATAAAATAAAATCACTCGGTTATAAATTCTCAACAAAAGGCGCTATAACAATCAGCGTAAATGACATTGTCGTTCCGGAGGCAAAGGCAACATACCTTGCCGAAGCTGAAGAACAGGTTGAGAAAATTACAAAAATGTTCAAAAGAGGTACTCTTACAGACGAGGAACGTTATACGAGAGTTATTTCCACATGGGAGGAAACGGTTAAAAAAGTTACCGATGCCCTTATGGACAGCCTCGATGAACTTAATCCTATATACATGATGGCAAATTCCGGTGCCCGCGGAAGCGTAAACCAGATAAGACAGCTTGCAGGTATGCGCGGACTTATGGCGGATACACAGGGAAGAACAGTCGAAATTCCTATCAGAGCTTGCTTCCGTGACGGACTTAATGTTTTGGAATACTTCATTTCGTCGCACGGTGCTCGTAAAGGCCTTGCCGATACAGCGCTTCGTACAGCCGATTCGGGTTACCTTACAAGACGTCTTGTTGATGTCAGCCAGGAAGTTATCATAAGAGAAGACGATTGCGGCAGCACTCACGGTATTACGGTTTCAGATATCAAAGAGGGCAATGCAATTATCGAAACTCTTACGGAAAGACTTATCGGACGTGTGCCGATTTACGATGTATGCCATCCCGAAACCGGTGAGGTTATAGCTCCGGCAAACGTTATGATGACAGAGGACGTTGCAAAGGCGATTACGGACGCAGGCGTTCACAGCGTAGAAATCAGAAGTATTTTGGGCTGCCGTGCAAAAGTCGGCGTATGCGCTCATTGCTACGGTGCAAACATGGCTTCCGGCGAGCTTGTAAATGTCGGCGAATCCGTCGGAATCATAGCGGCTCAGTCAATAGGCGAGCCGGGCACACAGCTTACGATGAGAACGTTCCACACAGGCGGCGTTGCCGGCGGCGATATCACACAGGGTCTCCCCCGTGTCGAAGAGCTGTTTGAAGCGCGTTCGCCCAAGGGTCTTGCAATAATTGCCGAGCATGGCGGAACGGTTGAAATCGTAAATAAAGAGAAAAAACGCGAGGTTGTGGTAACGGATAATGAGGAAGGTTATAGCCAGACATATCTCATTCCTTTCGGTGCTAAACTTTGCAGTCATATAGTAGACGGCGCACAGATTGAAGCCGGAGAAGAACTTACCGAAGGATCGATAAATCCGCACGATCTCCTGAGAATTAAGGGCGCACATGCGGTTTATGATTACCTTATCACCGAAGTACAAAAGGTTTACCGTCAACAGGGTGTTGATATTGCGGATAAGCATATTGAGGTTATTGCGCGTCAGATGATGAGAAAAGTTCGCATCGAAGACGGAGCCGACACAAAACTTTTGGCGGGAACGCTTGAAGACAGACTCGTATTTGAAAAGATATGCGAAGAGGAAATTGAGAAGGGCAATGAGCCGCCTAAGGCTAAGGATGTTCTGCTCGGTATCACAAAAGCAGCGCTTGCTACAGATTCCTTCCTCTCTGCCGCTTCGTTCCAGGAAACAACAAGGGTATTGACAGATGCGGCAATTCGCGGTAAAATAGATCCGTTGGTAGGTCTTAAAGAAAACGTAATTATCGGTAAGCTTATTCCTGCCGGAACAGGCGTGCCGAAATACAGAGATATTTCCATTGAAACGGAGAACGATGATGAAGAATCAGCAGTGGTTCAGTAAATCGTCTCGGATATTCGGAGGACAATATGCAGCTTGATTTAAGCGATAGTATTACGGGACTTAAACAGTCCGTTAAAGCAGTTAAAAGCGGCGCGGCGGCAAAGGCATATGTCGCCGCGGACGCGGACGCGCATGTCCGTGAACCGTTTATAGAAATGTGCCGTGAGTATAATGTGCCGGTTGAATTTTGTGAAACTTGTGCACAGCTTGGCAGTGCCTGCGGAATAGAAGTGGGCGCCGCCGTTGCAGTTGTGAAAAAGGGCTGATGCCTTTTTCAAATATATATTTTATTTACGGAGGTGAAATTCAGAATGCCAACCTTTAATCAATTGGTACGTAAGGGCAGAGAAACAAGCATTTACAAATCTACTTCTCCTGCGCTGCAGAAAGGTCTTAACTCTCTTAAAAAAGAGCTTACGGATCAGAGCGCGCCTCAGAAAAGAGGAGTATGCACGGCTGTAAAGACGATGACTCCCAAAAAGCCTAACTCAGCTCTTCGTAAAATTGCCAGAGTTCGTCTCAGCAACGGTATAGAAGTAACGGCTTATATTCCCGGTGTTGGTCACAACCTGCAGGAACATAGCGTTGTTCTTATCAGAGGCGGAAGAGTTAGGGATCTCCCTGGTGTAAGATACCATATAATCAGGGGAACGCTTGACGCGGCCGGTGTTGCAAACAGAAACCAGGCCAGAAGCAGGTATGGTGCAAAGAAACCCAAAAAATAATACCTGTACGAAAAATTGAGAAACCCAAGGTAGTTTCTCAAGGTGTGACGTACGGTTTATATATATTTAGAACGTAAGTTGCACTGACAAAGCAAAAAAAGAAAGGCTTTGAGTACCTATGAATTCATTAAATTTTTGTGAAGGAGGGAAGTAAAGTGCCCAGAAGAGGTTTTATTCCTAAAAGAGATGTATTGCCCGACCCGCTTTATAACGATAAGGTTGTAACACGCCTTATAAACAACATAATGCTGGACGGTAAAAAGGGTGTAGCCCAGAAAATCGTGTATGATGCATTTGACATCATCCGTGAAAAAACAGGTAAGGAGCCGCTTGAGGTGTTCAATCAGGCAATGGAAAATATCATGCCCGTATTGGAGGTAAAAGCACGCCGTGTCGGCGGTGCGACATACCAGGTACCGATGGAGGTCCGTCCCGAAAGACGTCAGACGCTTGGTCTGAGATGGCTTACGTCATATTCTCGTTCCAGAAATGAGAGAACAATGTGCGAAAGACTCGCAGGTGAACTGATGGACGCCGTAAATAATGTCGGCGGTGCTGTTAAAAAACGCGAAGACACGCACAAAATGGCAGAGGCAAACAAAGCTTTTGCTCACTACAGATGGTAATAAAAGCAGCGTAATATACGCAGTGCTTTTTAGACCGCAAATTCTCATCGGAAGGAGGAGTATTTTTGCCAAGAGAATTTTCATTGGAAAAAACAAGAAATATAGGTATTATGGCGCATATCGATGCCGGTAAAACCACTACTACGGAACGTATTCTGTTTTACACAGGCAGAGTTCATAAAATAGGCGAGGTACACGAAGGTGCCGCTACGATGGACTGGATGGAGCAGGAGCAGGAGAGAGGTATCACAATTACTTCCGCTGCTACAACCGCTCAGTGGAAAGGTCACCGTATAAACATCATCGATACCCCGGGACACGTTGACTTTACTGTTGAAGTTGAGCGTTCACTCCGTGTTCTTGACGGTTCCGTCACGGTATTCTGCGCTAAGGGCGGCGTTGAGCCGCAGTCCGAAAACGTTTGGAGACAGGCTGATAAATATAAAGTTCCCAGAATGGCTTATGTAAATAAGATGGATATAATGGGTGCTGATTTTTACAATGTTGTCCAGATGATGAAGGACAGACTTCAGTGTAACGCTGTGCCGATTCAGCTCCCGATAGGATCTGAGGACAGCTTTAAAGGTCTTATAGACCTCGTTACAATGAAGGCATATGTTTACTATGATGATCTCGGAAAAGACGAGCGAATCGAAGAAATCCCCGCTGATATGAAGGACAAGGCTGATGAATATCATGCAGCTCTTCTCGAATCTGTTGCAGAGCAGGATGAAGAACTTATGATGAAGTACCTCGACGGCGAGGAAATTACAGTAGATGAAATCAAAAAAACCATAAGAAAAGCTACAATAGCAAACGAAATGGTTCCGGTTCTCTGCGGAACATCGTACAGAAACAAAGGCGTTCAGAACCTTCTTGACGCAGTTGTTGACTACATGCCCGCACCGACGGACATTCCCCCAATTGAGGGTATCATTCCCGGAACGGATGAAGAGACAGTTCGGCATTCAAGTGACGAAGAACCTTTCTCGGCTTTGGCGTTTAAGATTATGACAGACCCCTATGTAGGTAAGCTTTGCTTCTTCAGAGTATACTCTGGTACACTCACAAAAGGTTCTGCCGTATATAACTCCACAAAGGATAAAAACGAGAGAATCGGAAGAATACTTCAGATGCACGCAAACGACAGAAAGGATATAGACGTTGTTTATTCCGGAGATATTGCTGCAGCTGTAGGACTTAAGAACACCGGAACGGGTGACACGCTCTGCGATGAAAATAATCCCGTTATCCTGGAGTCAATGGAATTCCCGGAACCGGTTATCCGTGTTGCTATCGAGCCTAAGACCAAAGCAGGTCAGGAAAAGATGGGCATAGCTCTTGCAAAGCTGGCTGAAGAGGATCCGACATTCCGTGCTTATACGGACGAGGAAACAGGTCAGACAATTATTGCAGGTATGGGCGAGCTCCATCTTGAAATTATTGTTGACCGTCTGCTTCGCGAATTTAAGGTTGAAGCTAATGTCGGTAAGCCGCAGGTTTCCTACAAGGAAGCTATACGCAAGCCGGTTAAGATTGACCATAAATACGCAAGACAGTCAGGCGGTAAAGGTCAGTACGGTCACGTTGTTATCGAAATGGAACCGCAGGAACCCGGCAAGGGCTACGAATTTGTTAACAAAATCGTCGGCGGTGCTATTCCGAAAGAGTATATTCCCGCAGTTGACGCAGGTATACAGGGTGCTATGCAGAACGGTGTTCTCGCAGGCTACAACGTAGTTGACGTTAAGGTAACTCTTGTTGACGGTTCATATCATGAGGTTGACTCCTCTGAAATGGCGTTCAAGATTGCAGCTTCCATGGCATTCAAGGAAGGCTGCCGCAAGGGTGATCCGGTATTGAAAGAACCTATTATGAAAGTTGACGTAATCGTTCCTGAGGAATACATGGGCGACGTTATGGGCGACTTGAACTCTCGCCGCGGACAGATCCAGGGCATGGAGGCAAGACCCGGTGCACAGTCGATTTCCGCTTTTGTACCGCTTTCCGAAATGTTCGGATATGCAACCGATCTGCGTTCCAAAACGCAGGGCAGAGGTCAGTACACAATGCAGCCCAGCCACTATGAGGAAGTTCCCAAGAGTCCGCGCCATCCGCAAGAACAAGCCGCTGTGGATGTTCATGATCGCGTTCTTCTTCTACATCGACGCCGTCAACACC
>USAP01000006.1 GCA_900552775.1 uncultured Eubacteriales bacterium
TGATGAAAGGATGGCGTAACAAATGGATAAGATTAAAGAGATTGCAGAGATAGCGGCCCGAATACGGGGGCTCCGCGAGCTTATGGATATAACGCCTGCCGAAATGGCTGAAAAGACGGATGTATCGCTTGACGAGTACGAAAAGCTCGAAAGCGGCGAAAGTGACTTTTCTTTTACGTTTATATACAAATGCGCGGAGCGTTTCGGCGTGGATATAGTTGACATTTTGAAAGGCACAAGCCCGAAGCTATCGTCATACAGTATTGTAAGACGCGGCGAAGGCTTGCCCATAACGCGCAGAAAGGGTTTTTCCTATCTGCACAAGGCGCCGTTTTTCAAAAATAAACTTGCCGAACCGTTTTATGTAAAGGCAGCATATTCAAAAGAGGCGGAGCAAAATCCGATAACCCTGAGCCGTCACGAGGGACAGGAGATTGATATTATTCTTAAAGGTGCGCTTAAATGCCGCTTTGAGGATAAAACCGAAATTCTCTACGAAGGTGACACAGTTTATTACGACAGCGGACAGGGGCACGGCATGGTTGCCGCCGAGGGGGATGACTGCGAATTTCTCGCAATAGTTTTAAAACCCGCAAAACCGCTGTCCTGATTTCAGAAAGGACATGATTAATTTGTACGATGTTTACAGCAAATACTGCGAATGCGGTTTCGATGAAAAGGGCGTTTTAAATAAGTTTGTTCCGAAGCCCACGGAAAATTTCAATTTCGGCTACGATGTGGTTGATTTTATTGCAGAGAGAGAACCTGAGAAAACAGCCGTTGTATGGTGCAATGAGCGCGGTGACGAAAAGATTATCTCTTTCAAAGAAGTGTCTGAAAATTCAAACAGAATAGCAAATGTGCTTTTAAAGCACGGTATTAAAAAAGGCGATTTTGTAATGCTTGTGTTAAAGCGCCACTACCAGTTCTGGTATGCTATCACGGCTTTGCATAAAATCGGTGCGGTTGTTGTTCCGGCAACAAATCTGCTCACAAAAAAAGATTATGTATACAGATTTAACGCAGCGTCCGTAAAGGCTATTATCTGCACGTCGGACGAGCCTGTATATCAGCATGTTCAGGACGCGCTTCCCGAGTCGCCGACGGTTGAAGCATGCTTTACGGTAAATGAGAAACGAGACGGTTTTTATCTTCTCGATGAGGAAATGCAGTCGGCATCTCCCGAACTTGAAAGAATTGAAAATTCATGTTACGACCCGATGCTGATGTATTTTACATCAGGAACAACAGGCATGCCCAAGATGGTTGTACATGATTTTACATACCCGATTGCACATATTGTAACAGCAGCATTCTGGCACAACGTGAAGCCGGACGGGCTGCACTTTACTCTTGCCGAAACAGGTTGGGGCAAAGCCGTATGGGGCAAGCTTTACGGACAGTGGTTCATGCGCTGCGCCGTGTTTGTGTATGACTTTAACAAGTTTATTCCGTCAGATGTGCTGCACATGATTGAAAAATATAAAATTACAACTTTCTGTGCACCGCTCACGATTTACCGTTTCTTTATCAAAGAAGGAATCGAAGGCTACGATCTTTCCTCTCTCAGATATGCAACAACGGCAGGAGAAGCGGTTAACCCCGAGGTTGTAAATAAATTCAAAGACTTGACGGGTCTTATGCTTATGGAGGGATTCGGACAGACGGAATCCGTTCTGCAGGCGGCAAACTTTGTGGGGACCACCCCGAAACCCGGTTCAATGGGCAAACCGTCGCCGCTTTATAACATGAGAATCGTTGATGAAAATGACAATGATGTTCCGACGGGTGAAACGGGCGAAATTGTAATCGAAGCTCCCGAAACGGGAATTATCGGTCTTTTCAAAGGATATTACTTAAACGAAGAAAAAACAAAAGAGGCTTGGCATAACGGACTTTATCACACGGGCGATACAGCTTGGCGCGATGAAGACGGTTATATTTGGTATGTCGGCAGAACGGACGATATTATAAAAGCTTCAGGTTACAGAATCGGACCTTTCGAAATTGAAAGTGTTCTTATCGAGCATCCGGCTGTTTTGGAATGTGCGGTAACCGGTGCGGCAGATCCTATCAGAGGCACCGTTATCAAAGCTACAATCGTGCTTGCGCGCGGATATGAAGCGTCTGACGAGCTGGCTAAGGAAATTCAGAATTATGTAAAGAAGCAGACGGCTCCTTATAAATACCCCAGAATTGTGGAATTTGTGGAAGAGCTGCCTAAAACCATAAGCGGAAAAATCCGCCGTGTGGATATCAGAAAGGACTAAGCAAAATGAAAAAAAAGCTGATTTTGTCGGTTTTATGTGTCATTACCGCTTTATTCTGCACCGTTGTTTCAGCTTCGGCGCGCGATCTTAAAATACTGGAAGTTATAGGCGATTATCCGCGCCCGACGCAGACGCCGACTCCGGCGCAGCCGTCGGAACCGGCGCCGTCAAAAAATGTTGTGGACGCGATAAAAATAAGCTTCCTGCGTGCAAGTGAAGGGTTGAAGAAAAATCAGCCTGTTATATGCGAGGTTTCGTTTTCGAATATCCCTTACGGGACATATGCCGCAATTCAGTGGACAGAGAACGGAACTCCTCTTGAAGGCGGATATTACAGCAACTTCGGTTTGTATGACGGAGCGGCAATCACATATAATGCAGTTTTGCCTTATTACGGCGCTGCGGGCGAAATCGCAAAAGTCGGCATTGATATTAACATAGACGGTGTTTTGCGCAGAGAAACCGTGGATATTCCGTTTTTGGACGGAGTATATCTTGACGCAGAGGCGCAGCGCGTTTTGGGTATGGTTCAGCCCATGCGTGTGTCGGGTACGGTTTTGAAGGGAACGGATTCGTATTCTTCAAAAAACCTGACAGGAAAAAAAGGCTACATAAATGCCGGTACAAATGTGTATTACTATGATCATAACGAAGAAGTTTCCGCATATATAGGTCTTGCTGACGGAACATATGCGTGGATTCCGTACAGTGCGCTTTCTGTGTCAACCGCAAACTTTACACTTTCGGGTGACTATACGCAGAGCGAAAAAGAAACGTTTGTAAACGCATCTGATTATTCAAGCTCTACGCCGTATCTTATATGGATAAGTACGCAGCGCCAGAAAGTCAATATCTTTATGGGAAAACAGAACTCATGGGTATTGCAAAAATCGTTTTCCTGCTGCACGGGCGCAAATAAAACACCCACGCCGTTCGGCACTTATAAATATTGCGCCAAAGATAAGGCGTGGATAAAACCCGAATATCAGGTAAGACCGGTTCTGTATTTTGATATATACAGAGGACTTGCTTTCCATTCAAGACTTTACTCGCCCGACGGCTCTTATCTTACCGATGCCACAATGGGCAAACCCGCTTCACACGGATGCATACGTATGATGGATGACGATATTGCATGGATGGAGCTTTATATGACATTCGGAACAACTGTTGTTGTTTATTAATTGGAGATTGAAATATGGTAATGTGTGCGCGATGCAAAAAGAATATGGCGGTTGTTTTTGTCACAAGAGTGGAAAACGGCAAAACAAAGAGCGAAGGTCTTTGCTTAAAATGTGCCAGAGAGCTTGGCGTTGATTTGTCAAAATCCATGGAGGCTATGGGAGTTTCGCCCGAAGAAATCGACAAATTCGAAGAGCAGATGGCAGAGATTATGGCAATGCCGGAAAACGGTGATTATGATTTGGACGATGATGATTATGATAACCCCGTGAAAAGCTTTTTTAAGCTCATGGGTCCCGATGGTGAAGAAAAACCCAAAAAAGATAAAAAGGGCGGAAAGAAAAGACGTCTTTTGGATTCTTACGGCACCAATCTGACAAAAAAAGCGGCAGCCGGAGAAGTTGATGCGGTTATCGGGCGAGATAATGAAATAACACGCTGTATTGAAATACTTAACAGACGTACAAAAAATAATCCTTGCCTTATAGGCGAACCTGGTGTCGGCAAAACGGCAATTGCCGAAGGGCTTGCAATGAGAATTGCGGCAGGAACTGTGCCGGAAAAACTTTTGGACTATGAAGTATATCTGCTTGATTTTACATCGATTGTTGCCGGAACACAGTTTCGCGGTCAATTCGAATCACGTCTTAAAGGAATTTTGGACGAAGTAAAAAAAGCCGGAAATATAATTTTGGTTATAGACGAGCTGCACAATATTGTCGGAGCAGGTGAAAGTGATGGAGCGATGAGCGCCGCCAACATATTAAAACCCGCTTTGGCAAGGGGTGAAATTCGGGTAATAGGCGCCACCACCACCACGGAATACAGAAAATATATAGAAAAAGACAGTGCACTCGAGCGCCGTTTCGGACCTATCCTTATAGAAGAACCTACGGTTGAAGAAGCAATTGATATAATCCGCGGAATAAAAGGTTATTATGAGGATTATCACAAGGTTTCAATACCGGACAGCGTGGTTTCTGCTGCGGTAAAACTCAGCGAAAGATATATAACAGACAGATTTTTGCCCGATAAGGCTATAGATGTAATAGACGAAGCGGCGTCAAAAGCAAACCTTAAAAATACGGCTTTGATTAAACTTGCAAAGCTGCAGTGCGAGATGAATGAAGTTTCGGATTCTTTAGACAAATTACAAGAAGCCCCGGAAAACGATGAAAATTTCCGCGAAGCGGCTGAACTGAGAACAAAGCGCTGCCGAATAAGCGAGGATATTAAAAAACTTGAGGCGGAAAAAAAGGATGTTTGCATTACTGAAGACGATGTTGCTTTTGTTATAGAAAGATGGACAAAAATCCCCGCGGCAAAAATTTCCATGGATGAAAATAAGCGTCTTTTGGAACTTCCGCAAACGCTCAGAAAACGCGTAAAAGGTCAGGACAATGCGATTGATGCCGTTTCTGCGGCAATTTTGAGAAGCCGTGTAAGACTTGAGAAAAAACGCCGTCCCGTTTCGTTTATATTCACGGGTTCTACGGGAGTCGGAAAAACAGAATTGGTGCTTTCTCTTGCGGAAGCAGTTTTCGGCAGCGAAGAAGCGCTTATAAGACTTGATATGTCAGAATATATGGAGAAACATTCCGCGGCAAAAATAATCGGCTCACCTCCCGGATATGTTGGTTATGATGATGCCGGACAGCTCACGGAAAAAGTGCGCCGCAAACCGTATTCTATCATTTTGTTTGATGAAATAGAAAAAGCGCATGCCGATGTTGCAAATATATTGCTTCAGATACTTGATGACGGAAAAATAACAGACAGCCACGGCAAATCCGTGGATTTCAGCAACACTATGATTGTCATGACGTCAAATGCCGGCAGCGACTTTAAAGGTAATGCACCGGGATTCACGCGTGATGACCGTATGGCTTCCGCAGACAAAGTTACGGCGGCTTTGAGAGAGCAGTTCAGACCCGAGTTTTTAAACAGAATTGATGAAATAATTACGTTTAATCCGCTGAATCATGATGTTTTGCTTGAAATTTTGGATAAAATGCTTTCTGAGTTTTCCGAGATGCTTTTGCGCCGCGACATAAAGTTTAAAATATCGGATGAAGCAAGAGAGTTTATTTTAAAACGCGGCACGGATATTAAAAACGGTGCGCGTCCGCTGAGAAGAGCTATACAAAAGGAGCTTGAAGACAAGGCGGCAAGAATGATTGTAACGGGTGAAATAAAACCGTATGAAACGCTTTGTGTAGATGCGGAAGAAGAAAAGCTTCTTTTCAGCGTGTCAAAATAGCATAAAATAATTCAAAGAAACAGCGTTTTCGACGTCTCGTTTCGATAGACTTTTTAAATCCCTTCGGCTTATAATTGTTGCCGGAGGGATTTTTATGCGTAAAAAAAGATCCGGTAAGTATAAACTGCGGAAATTATTTTTCGGAAGAGTTATTATTTTTTCGGGCAGCGGCACGAGAATAAAAAAAGCCGCTGCGGTGGTTTTGGCGGCAGTAGTGCTTACTTTTGCTGCCGGCACTGTCGGGACAGGCTATAATGTTTATTTAAACGGGGCGTACATAGGCTGCGCCGCAACAAGAGCTGAGGCGGTAAATGCAGAAAAAAACGCGGGAATATCGCAGGGAAGCGTAAATCTGTTTCCGAGATTTGTCCTGCGCTCACAAAAAGATACCGCGGACAGTCTTGAAGGCAATCTGCGTATCGCAAGCGGACAAACTTCGCGCGGAGTCATGGTAAGTCTCGGCGGAGAAAAGCTTTTTGCGCTTTCGTCTTATCAGGCATTTTTGGAAACGGTATATTCTTATGCGGACAAATACAAAACCGAAAACACCGTTTTATTGCATCTTGATGACAGGGTAAGTGTTGCGGAGGGAGTTTTTCCTGCAAGTGCGTTTATGCTCCCATGTGACGCGGCAGATAAGCTCAGGCTTTTGAAGATTCCGGTAATAACCAATGAAGAGATAACGCTTTGTGAGCAAATTCCTTTTAAAACAAGGGGCGAAAAAAACACCGATGCACCGTCGGGAACTATAATTTCCGAGGGCGCAGACGGTGTAAAAAATGTAACTTATTTTGTTTCAAAGACAAACGGAGAGGAAACACAGCGGTATGTTATTTCTGAAAATGTTGTTTCCGAACCTGTGGACCGAATTGTGTCTGAAAAAGACAGTCTTAATTTCAAGGTACCTGTAAAGGGCGCTGTTTCATCGGTTTTCGGTCAGCGCTGGGGTAAAAATCATGACGGTATAGATATAGCCGCAAATATGGGTGACAAGGTGCATGCGGCAGAATCCGGTACGGTGATTTTCTGCGGCGAAGCGGGCGGATACGGAAAGCTTATAATAATGGAGCATAAAAACGGCTTTAAAACGTATTACGGACATCTCAGCGTAACGCTTGCGGCGACAGGTGTTTTTGCCGCTCAGGGAACGGTTATCGGCGAGGTGGGGAGCACCGGAAACAGTACCGGACCTCATTTGCATTTTGAAATACGCAAAAACGATGTTCCGTGTGACCCGTCGCAGTATTTCACAAAGTAATTTCAGCGTTTCGTGTTTAAAATACCAAAAGCGTTGCCGCTGTCAATCCTGCTGTATTTTATGTACATATAGGTTCCTCCTTGATTCCAAACATATTTTTAGCTTTCGATTGTATTCAAAAAGCACCTGCATTTGCAAGTGCTTTCTTTGGAGCTGTTGAGCAGATTCGAACTGCCGACCTCTTCCTTACCAAGGAAGTGCTCTGCCTGCTGAGCTACAACAGCATTTTAGCTGACAAATTATATTATACAATTAAATGGAGAAAATGTCAACGTTTTTTTCAAAAAACTCTGTTGCAGTTTTTGGCAGATGTCAAACAAATGATCAATTTTTATTTAATTATTGACGTTTTTTTCGAAAAATGATAAACTTTATATATACGTTCCGAAAGGAGATAGAAAATGTCTTTAAGATTTATATACGGCAGAAGCGGAAGCGGCAAAACGGATTACTGTATAGCCTCCGCTGCGGAAATAAAAAAAAGAACCTATATAATTGTTCCGGAGCAATATTCTCACATGCATGAAGCAATTCTTGCGCGCCGTCTCGGTGTGTTCGGCGCCGAGGGACCCTGCGTTATGAGCTTTAACCAGCTTGCGCGGGATATTCTCAAAACGGCAGACGGTGCCGCATCTCCCCATATTGACCGCGGCGGAAAAACAATGCTTTTGTGCGACATAATAAATAAGGAAACAAAAAATCTCACGCTTCTTGCGGGGAGGGACACGGACAGAGCTCGCGCCGTCCGGGCGCTTATAAGCGAAATGAAGCGCTACGGTATTTCCGCTGAAGCATTAAAGAACGCGGCGGATAAAGAGCGCCCTTCTCTTTTAAAATCAAAGCTTTCGGAAACCGCCTTAATTTACGGAAAATTTGAAGAAGCTCTATCCGGCAGATTTATAAATTCGGATGACAATTTGACGCGCGCCGCGCTTTATCTGCAAAGCCGCGGATTTGACTGCGGCGGAGTGTATTTAAACGCGTTTGCAAGCTTTACTCCTTCCGAACTTTCGTTTATAAAAACGCTTATGACTCTCGGAACCGATATTACCGTAACTTTGGAGGCACACGAAAACGAATGCGATTCTGCGCATTTTCTCCCGCTCTCAAAAACGCGTGCCGCCCTTCTTGCCGCAGCGCGCGAAACGGGAACCGCGGTTTTGCCCTCCGAAGCGCTTCCCGAGCGTGCGAGACAGACAAAAGAGATGGCTTTTCTGGCGGAAAAATATTTTGATTATTCATCGCAGCCGTACAAAGACGAGCCGTGCGATATTGAAATCTTTGAAGCGCGCACACCGTATACCGAAGCGGTTCATGCGGCTTCACGTATTCTGCGTCTCTGCCGAGAAGAAAACTATGCCATGCGAGATATAGGAATCATATGCGGCAATACGGATTTATACGCGCCGTATATTAAAAGTGTTTTTAGTAAATATGATATTCCCGTTTTTACCGATCTTAAGCTCCCTCTTTCGGAGCATCCCGCAGGCGCATTTATAGTTTCGGCGCTTGACGTGATTACAAGCGGTTATTCACGCACGGCGGTATTCAGGTACGCAAAATCGGGTTTTACCGATACGGACATTGCGGAAACCGATATTCTCGAAAACTATGTTCTTGCTGCCGGGATACGCGGCGATGCATGGAAAAGCGAAGAAAAGTGGAACATGCGCAGCGGATTGTACAGAAAAAGCAATATCTCAAAGCACGAAGAACAGGAAATTGAACTGACAAACGAAATACGGAAAAAGCTTATAACTCCCGTTTTATCTCTTGCATCCGCTCTTGCGCAGGGAAAAACATGTGCCGAAAAATGCCGCGCTCTTTACGAATTTATGTGCACTATGAATTTTTCGGCAAAATGCTCCACGCGTGCCGATGAGCTTGAAATAAACGGTGAAGCATACCGCGCGGCAGAGTTTCGCGCAGCTTCGAATAAAATAGTTGACGTGCTAGACGAAGCGGCGGACGCTCTCGGCGGCGAAAAAATGAGTGTGTCCCGATTTGCCGATATCATAACAGCAGGCATAACGGAATCCGAAATCGGACTTATACCGTCTCTTGCTGACGGAGTGCCCTTCGGTGACTCATCAAGAGTTAAAGGCTACGACGTTTCGGCGCTCTTCATCCTTGGTGCAAACGATGGTTCTTTTCCGCCGCTACCGGCAAAAAGCAGCTTTTTAAGCGATGCTGACAGAACCGCTATGAAAAAAAACGGCATTATTCTTGCTCCCGATTCAAAGGAGCAGACGCTGGAAAATGACTATTTAATATACAAAGCGCTTTCTTCGCCGGGGAAAAAGCTTTTTATAAGTTATGCCGGAAGCGATTTTGACGGTTCAACAAAACTTCCGTCCCTCTTTGTGAACCGGGTTAAAGAAGTTTTTCCGCGTCTTATTCCGCTTGACGACATCATGGACACGCTGCCCGATGACAGATTTTTTGCTCCCGAAGCGGCTTTCCGCACAATTCTGAGCCGCGGCGGCACGGATGATTTACGGCAGATTAAAGACGTGTTGTTTAAAAAGATGCCCGTCTTTAAGGCATCCTATGAAAATGCCATCGGCGGATTTGAAGGCGTTTTGTCAATTGACCCGAAAGATATTGAAAAGCTTTTCGGCAGCCACCTTACAACATCAGTTTCGCGCCTTGAAACATTTTCCTCCTGTCCTTTTTCTTATTATATGAAATACACGCTTTCGGCCAAAGAGCGCGAAAAGGCATCTCTTTCATTTTCGGATGCCGGCAGCTTTTTGCATGATTTTACGGAAGAATTTTCAAACAGGCTGCACCGAAACGGCTCCACGTGGCATGATGTTGACGAAAATTATGTGGACGCGGAAATACCCGAAATTATGCAGATTATGGACAGCAGGCTGAATAAATACATCCTTTCCGAATCTCCGCGCGCGGCAAGGCTTTTTATAAGGCTGTGCAAAACAATCCGGGAGGCTCTTCTTTATATTGCAGAGCAGATAAACCGAGGTTCGTTTGAACCTCTCGGCTATGAAATATCATTCGGAGAAAACGGCAGAATCAAGCCGCTTACCGTAACGCTTCCGACGGGGCAGACGGTGTCCCTCACCGGCAAGATAGACCGCGCCGATCTTTTAAAGCACGGCGAAGATACTTTTGTGCGCATAATAGACTATAAATCGGGTTCAAAAACATTTAAGCTTGAAGACCTTTTCGGCGGAATAACTTTGCAGCTTGCCGTTTATCTTACCGCCCTGTGCGAAAACGACAAAAGCGGGAAAACAAAGCCCGCCGGAATGCTTTATTTTAAACTTGACGACCCGGTAACGGTGATTTCATCGGACATCGGCGATGAAGAAATAAGGGCGCGCAAAATGAAGGCTTTAAGCGTTTCGGGACTACTGACGGAAGACGGGGAGCTTCTTTCCGAAATGGACAAAACAGGAAAATTTGACCTTTTACCCGTAAACCGAACCCAAAAAGGATTCTCGGGTTCTCTTGCCTCTGCGCAGAACTTTGAAGATATGTCTAAGTTTATTAAGAAAACCGTAACCCGGCTTTCGGGAGAAATTTTCGGCGGAAAGTGCGCGGTATCGCCCGACAAATCAGCCGATCCGTGTAAATACTGCCCCTACATAACAGTTTGCAGGCGCAGCGACAGTTCGTACAGAGAACGCAAAGCCTGTGATAATATATGGCTTGAAATCGCAAAGGAGGGAAAAGATGAAATTTAAATGGACCGACGCTCAGGAAGAAGCGGTTTATGCCGATATTTCAAATACACTTGTCACCGCGGCGGCAGGCTCGGGAAAAACACAGGTTCTGACGGGAAGAATTCTTGAAAGAATTAAAGCCGGACAAGATGTTGACAGGCTGCTTATTGTTACGTTTACAAACGCGGCAGCGGCAGAAATGCGCGGCAGAATCGCGAAAACTCTTTCGGAATATCTGCGCCAAAATACTGCCGACACACATGTCCGCCGCCAGCTTGCCATGATGCCGTGTGCAAATATAACCACAATACACTCGTTTTGCCTTAACGTAATACGTGAAAACTTTTTTGAGCTTTCTCTGCCTGCGGATTTCAGAATAGGCGACACTGCCGAAAACGAACTTTTAAAGCTTGAAGCCGTAGATGACGCTCTTGAAGAACTGTACGGCGAAGCGGAACCCGATTTTCTTGCGTTTGCGGACGCGTTTTCCTCGCCGCGCACAGACGATGATGCGGTAAAAGCAATTATGCAGGTTTATTCGTTTTCGCGCTCCATGCCCGATCCCGATGCGTGGCTGACGGAAGCGGAAAATGCATATGATCCCGAAAATGTAAAAATTTCCGACTGCACCGAAATAATTTTAAACAGCGCACGCAAAAAGCTTCTCTTTTTGGCGGAAGATTTTAAAACGGCGCTATCTCACTGCACGGAAATAAACGGGCTCGCTTCGTACCGTGAACATATTGAAAACGAAATAGCGGAAATAGAATCGGTTATTCCGCATACCGAGCGTGATAAATTCAGAGATGAAGTTCTGCGTGTTTCAACCTCTTTTACACGTATTCCCACATTAAAAAAAGGTACGTTTGACGAAGAAGAAAAAGCATATGTAACAGATGTCCGAAACAAAGTTAAAAAAGGTGTTTCGGATATCCTCGGGCTTTTTCCCGAGGATTCCGAAACAGCCGAAAAAACTCTGCGCTTGTGCGGCGCGGCGGTGCGAGGGCTGATTTCCGCCGTGCGCCGGTTTGACGAAAAATACACTGCCGCAAAACGCGGGAAAAACGTTATAGATTATAATGATATGGAACACATGTGCATTTCGCTTTTGCATAAAAACGGCGCTCCGACGCCCGTTGCCGAAAGACTGCGCGACCATTTTGATGAGATTTATATTGACGAATACCAGGACAGCAACGAGGCCCAGGAATTTATTTTCAGCCTTATTTCGCGCGAAAGTGCAGGTGTCCCGAATATCTTTATGGTTGGCGATTTAAAACAGGGAATTTACGGTTTTCGCCAGGCAAGTCCGCATCTGTTTGCGGAAAAAAAGCAAAATTATAAAAAGGGACCCGGGCAGCCATACAGAAAAATTGTACTGAGTCAGAATTTCAGAAGCGCCGAAAAGATAATCGATTTTGTAAATCTTGTTTTTTCGTCCGTAATGACACCGGAAACGGGCGGCGTATCATATGACGCCGAAGAGGAACTCATCTTCGGTGCAAAGAGTTATCCTTCCGACACGGCGGATGTGTGCATTACGCTTGCGGAATCGAGCGGTTCGGCGTCAGAATCGTTTTTGCGGGAAGCTGAGGTTATTTCCGCAAAAATTGCTGAGCTTATAAAAAGCGAAACCGTATTTGATATTAAATCGGGCTCACACAGAGCCGTTCGTTTTTCGGACATAGCAATATTAATCCGAAATGCAAAAAACAAAGCAGCGGTGCTCGAACGGGTTTTAACATCTCACGGCATTCCATGCTACACGGAAAAAGGATCTCCGTATTTTGAAAACACCGAGGTTAAAACCTTTTTGTCGCTTCTCGAAACAATAGACAACCCCAGATGCGACATACCTCTGCTCGCGGTACTGCGCTCACCTATAGGCAAGTTTGATGAAAGTGAGCTGGCAAAAATCCGCCTGTGCGACACAGAAAACTGTTTTTTTGACGCTTTTACCGCCTGCGCACGCGAAAGCAGTGATTTGGGAGAAAAATGCAATAAATTCTGCGAAAAGCTTTCGGAGTGGCGAAAAAAAGCTTCCGAAATGCCGTGCGGCGAACTTATAGAATTTTTGTTAACCGACACGGAATATATATATTACATTCTTGCCGATTCGCGAGGGAAACAGCGCGAGGCAAATCTTCGGATGCTGTGCGAAATGGCGCGTATGTATGAAAAAACATCGTTTAAAGGGCTTTTCGGATTTATCGAGTACATATCCAGAGTGCGTGAAAAACCGGAGGAATCAAACTCCGCCAAAATTATAAACGACAGCCACAATGTTGTAAAAATAATGACAATCCATAAAAGCAAGGGACTGGAATTTCCGATTGTATTTCTTGCGGACGGCACAAAAACCTCAGGATCTTCAAGCGACTCAAAGCCGCCCGTGCTTCACAAAACTCTCGGAATATCAATGCCGTATTTTGACGGCCGCATGAGAACAAAGCGGTCCACCGAGCGCTTTGCCGCAGCAAAGCTTTTAAACGCTTTGGAAATGAATTCCGAGGAAATGCGCGTTTTGTATGTGGCGCTGACGCGCCCGAAGGAAAAACTCTTTATAACGGGGTATAGCGACTCGCTGCAAAAATCAAAAGACCGCTGGCGGCGTCTTGGCAAAATGATTGCAGAGCACAAACCTTTGCCGCCGCTTTCATATCTTGACTGTATATGCGCCTGTGCGTCTCTTGCCGACTGTCCTCCTCTTTCTGACGGCATGAAGAAACTTACGCGCCAAAAAATTATATTTGACGTATACCCGAGCGGCTTTACTGCCGAGGACATCCGCGCCGCAAACATCAAGCCTTCCGAAATCAATCCGGAAGATGCCGAAAGAGCAATTTCTTACATATATCCGCACAAGGATCTTTTGAACATTCCGACAAAAATCAGCGTAACGGAAATGAAACGCATTGTAAATCTGCCTGAAGATGAACGCCGTTTTGAGCTTTTCAGAAAAACGGAGCCCAAAACACCTCGCTTTATGCTTGAAACAAACGCGTTAAACGCCGCGCAGAGAGGAACGCTTATTCACCTTGTCATGCAAACCGTGAGCCTTGAGGCTGAAACGGAGGCCGATGTGAAACGCCATGTGCGTGAGCTTTGCGAAAAAAATATTATAACAGAGCAAATGGCAAAGGCTGTGCCCTGTTCAAAAATAGCGCTTTTTCTGCAAAGCAGCCTCGGGAAGCGGCTGAAAAAAGCAGATAAGGTATACCGCGAAGAAGCGTTTACCACAATTTTAAACGCCTCATCCGTTATTCCGTCCGCTCCGGATTCGCCGATTTTGTGCCAGGGCATTATAGACTGCTACTTTTTTGAGGGCGACAAAATAACACTTATAGACTTTAAAACCGACCGTGTAACCGATGTTGAAGCCATAAAAAACCGTTATCGGACTCAAATGGATACATACGAATCGGTGCTGCAAAAAAAATATTTTTCAAAAATTTACGAAAAATTTATTTACTTATTCGATATTAATGGTATAATAAGTATGTAAAGGAATTAACTTCTCCGCACATTTTTACTACATGCCGAAGCGGAGCGGCAGATTGGAGATTAAAAACATGGAACAGAAACGAAGAACAATGAGCACCACGGGTGCACGCAAGAAGAAAGGAAAAAAAGTTTGGAAAGTTTTGGGCGTAATTGTTGCACTGGGACTTATCTTCTTCCTTTCCTATAAGATATCGTACGGCTTGCTTTCGGACGGTTCGAATCCTTCAACCGACGCTACGCAGAGCACAGAGGAAGACATTGCAAGCATGACGCGTGAAGAGCTTGAAAAAAGCTACAAAGACGCAAAAAAACAGCTTGAAGAAAAAGACGCCGAAATAGAAATGCTCAAAGAGAAAGTTTCAAAAGGCGATTCGACAACCGCAACACCTTCCGAATCATCCAAGACTTCGGAAACCTCAAAGCCTGCGGAATCTTCCAAACCTTCTGAAACGACCAAACCGCAGGAAACAAAAAAAACGACGGAAACACCGAAGTCAACTCCTTCTCATACAACGGCTCCTTCGACAGGCAACAGCACGCCGCAGACGCCACCCCCGGCAACAAAGGCGCCTTCCGACCAGCTTATGACTCCCGATGACCTTGCAAACCTTCCCGGAGCTTCCGGAAACTGAGCGGAGGATAAAACAATGTACAATATAGAAACAAAATGCGTACAGGAAGGCTATAAACCGGAAAACGGTGAGCCGAGAATCCTGCCGATATATCAGTCCACAACTTATAAATATGATTCCTCCGAGCATCTCGGAAAGCTTTTCGACCTTTCGGTACCCGGACATATGTACACCAGAATATCAAACCCGACGGTAGAAGCGGTGGAAAAGAAAATAGCTTCAATTGAGGGCGGCGTGGGTGCTATGTGCGTTTCATCGGGTCAGGCTGCAAATATGTTTGCTGTTTTAAATATTGCCTCTGCCGGAGATAACTTCGTAAGCCTTTCAACGATTTACGGCGGCACGGTAAACCTTTTTGCCGTGACGCTCAAACGTATGGGAATTGATGTTCGTTTTGCCGAGCCTTCTATGCCGGACGAGGAAATTGAAGCTCTGATAGACGACAAAACATGCTGTCTCTTCGGTGAAACGATAGCAAACCCTTCTCTGGATGTTCTCGATATTGAACGCTTTTCCGCAATCGCGCACAAGCATGGAATTCCGCTCATTGTTGACAACACATTTCCGACGCCCATAAATTGCCGCCCGTTTGAATTTGGAGCGGATGTGGTGACGCATTCAACAACAAAATACATGGACGGTCATGCATGCACGGTCGGTGGCGCAATCGTAGACAGCGGCAATTTTGACTGGGCAAGCGGCAAATTTCCTTCTCTCACAGAACCTGATGAGTCTTATCACGGCGTGAGTTACACAAGAGATTTCGGCAAGCTTTCATATATAACAAAAGCGCGAGTGCAGCTCTTGCGCGATATAGGTGCAACCCCGGCTCCCATAAGTGCATTTTTGCTCAATCTGGGACTTGAAACGCTTCACCTGCGTGTGCCGCGCCACTGTGAAAACGCGCTTCGCGTAGCCGAGTTTTTAAAATCCAGTGATAAAATCTCATGGATACATTATCCCGATCTTCCGGGTGACAGCGAGTACGAGCGTGCAAAAAAATATCTTCCCAACGGCTCCTGCGGCGTTATATCGTGCGGTATAGCCGGCGGCAGAGAAGCGGCGATGAAGTTTATGGACTCTCTGGAGCTCGCTCAGATAGTTGTACATGTTGCGGATTCACGCACAAGTGTTCTGCATCCTGCCAGCACTACACATCGCCAGCTTTCCGACAAACAGCTTGAGGCTGCCGGCATATCGCCGGATCTTGTCAGAATATCTGTCGGAACCGAAAATGCTGACGATATAATAGCAGATATCAAAAAAGCTCTCGGCTGACATAAATGTTTGACACATAGGATATAATATGGTATACTGTAATAGCGGCGGCTCGGTACGGCGCCGCCGCTGATTTTATACAAGGGGATGTAACGGGTTCGACGGGGATACTGAAGCTTAAACAGCGGGCAGTGGCGGAATCCACTTTAAAAGTCCGAATTTTTAAAATTAAACGCTAACGATAGAGTAGCACTTGCTGCCTAACTGATGGCAGCCGTTCTGCCGCGGAGGACTGCGGCTGCGGACAGAGCGTCGATTAGCAGTGCACATGAACGGAGTAAGCTTTGCCTCCGTCAGGAATTTATGAAGCTACCGAGCTTTGCAGTTTGTTTATGGGCTGCACTGTGAGGGAATTCCGACCATAAACTGCGCCCGGAGAAATTTTTGTGAATGTATTTTCGGACAGGAGTTCAACTCTCCTCATCTCCACCACGTCGGAATGGACTTTGCTCCATTCCGATTTTTTTATTTTGTAAAAAAAATCAGTCATATGCGCCGTCATTCCTCCTTTTTGCGAGTGTGCCTGATCGACACAAATATCTCTATAGTTCGGCTTTCCCAATAAGAAAAAACCGCTTGATTTCAAGCGGTTTTTATTTTTCCTTACACGTTTTTAAGCAAAGCTTTTGCTTTATACAACAAGAGAGCGCAGTGCTTTTTACTGCGCTCTTAAAACTTAAATTAAGTATTATTTGCTGATAACTACTTTTTCTTCAGCTTCAATCCATTCAACGCTTGCTCCGAGTTTTTCAGATATAAAGCGAATGGGTGTGTATGTTCTGTCGTTTTCTATAAACGCAGGCGAATTAATTGAAACCGTTTTGCCGTTCACTTCAGCAGTTTCAGCACCGATTGTAATAACAATAGTTATGTCTTCATCGGTTTTAATATTCTTACCGCTTATTGTAACGATTCTGTTTTCAGCGTCCCATGAAACACTTGCACCAAGGTTTTCAGCCACAAAACGTGCAGGAAGCATTGTGCGGTCATTTACTATTTTCGGAGCAACATCATTTGTTTTTGTTTCTCCGAAAACCAAAGCCTCTTTTTTGTCCACGGTCAGAATCATCTGATTTGACGAATTGCCTGTCTCTTTCCATGCGGCGTAAAGTTTAAGATTGCTTGACACGCCTTTTGAAAAATCATATTTTTGTGTGAGCTCTTCGTCTGTGTACCAGCCCGCAAACTCAAATCCTTCTTTTGTCGGCGCTTCGGGTTCTTTGGCTGCGGAGTTTGGAGCAACGTTCTGCGAGGCTATTTGACTTCCGCCGTCTGTGCCGAACGATACCGTGTAGCTTGGCAATATAGATGTGCTGCCGCTGCTACTTGAGCTCTTTCTTCCGGTTGCCGAATATTCAACTTTCAAAGTAGCGGAATCAGCATCATTTGTGACCGCTGCAGCTCCGTTTAACTCGTAGCCGTTTTCCGCAATGCCTGCTGTTGTGTAATTCGGCTTTACGGTGATTTCTATTTCTGCCGTGTATACTGTTCTGTACGCAAATTTTGCCGTAACTTTCGGAGTCCATACAACGGTTGCTGTGTATTCTTCTGTTTCAATACTCGTCTGGGGCACGGCGTTTTTCACGGGAGCCGTGAGAGGAATTAGCCTGTTTATTGTTTTGGGCAATATCTTAAATGACTTTTCAAAGTTTCCGTCATAGTTTTTTGAAATAATTGTAACCTTTGCTTTTGCTTCGGAAGTGACGTTTGTGTTACCCGTATAATCTACCGCGTAATCTATATCTGAAGCAAGAATTTTATCTCCGTCTTTTATTTCGACTTCCGGTTTAATTTCTTCGCCCGTATAGATTTGATCCGAAATTTCGGACATATTCTCCGCCGTCAGCGTCTTTTTAGCTATTTTAAACTCTTTTGCTTCACTTTCAAGTCCTGTATATTCCGATGTTTCCGCAACAAAGGCTTTAACATAGTATGTTCCGGCATTTTCAGGAACTTCTTCGGTATATTTGCCGTCTTTTTCGCTTGAATATTTATATGTCGGCGTTCCGGATTTCGCTTCTGCTGTCGGCGTATTTGGCTTATCGCCGTAAGTCCAGCCGCTTATTTCAAGCTCTTTTGTGAATTCGTTTGTTTCCTGAGGAACCGTTATTTTCTTCCAAACGGCATAGAGAGTTGTGTTTTCGGAAACGGAAACCGTTTCGTTTGCGGTATACTCCGCTTCGGAAGAGTCTTTGTCGGAAGCCCAGCCGAGAAATTCATATCCGATTCTTGCAGGAACTGCGTTTGTAACGGTAAATTCCGCTTTTTGACCAACTTCAATTTCTTTGCTTTCACCGTCCGGCGCATTTTCACCCCCGTTTGCGTCATAACCGAAATAAACAAGATATTTTTTCGTTTCGCCGCTTGATGTCTGTGTGAGCTTAATCTTGTTATCCTCAAGCTTTAAAAAGTAATCACTGTTGCTTACGCTGAGTTTTGCCATATCGTTATTTGTGAGCGTAACGCCTTCCGAAGCCTTGGCTATAACTCTGCCTTCCTCCACGTGTTCAACCGTAAGTGTAATGGGGTTTTTTACAGACGATGTAAGTTCAATATATTTGTCAACGGAGCCGCTGCTTGTAATATAAACATCGTTTCCGGAATCTATATTTGCGTTGCCGCCGATTTTCAAAATTGCACTTGAGCCGGACACACAGCTGTGGAAAATTGCTTTTCCTTTGCATTTTGTTCCTTCGGTAGTGTTATCTTTTATTGTGCCGCCGTTTATTATGGTTGTGCCGTATGAAGTGTTGTATATGGCGCCGCCCCTGTCTGAGGAATTATTTCGGATTGTGCCGCCGTTTACGGTGAGAGAAGCGCTTCTTACATAAAATGCTCCGCCGCCGTATGACGCGCTCGAAAGGATTGTTTTATTGTTTTCGATAATTCCGTCAGTCATAATAAATTCTGATTGAGATGAATTTTCCGAAGACAAATAAACCGCACCGCCGTAGTGTTTTGATTCGCAGCCGGAAATTCTGCCGCCGTCCATGGTGAATTTGCCGCCGTACATACAAATTGCTGCGCCGTATCCTGTATTTATATCTTTTTTGTGATTTACAAGTGCCGTGCCGTCTTTCATACAAACTTCGCCGTTTTCGACATAGATTGCCGCGCCGGCACCGTCGGAAACAATAACTCCGTTGCCGTCAAGCGTTATGTTTTCGAGAGTGAGATATGCACCGGCCGGAACCTTTATAAGGCTTCCGGTTTTCGCCGTTCTTTTAAGAGTTCCCCCGCCCGTAATTGTAACGCTGCCTGAAATAGTTATCGGCGCAGTTAAACTTACGGTACCCGTTACGGTTACCGTTCCCGATATTGTTTCATTGCCGTGGCTTTCGCCGTCGTTCCACGTGACTTTGGCGGAATCATCGGCATATGCTGCAGGGGCGATCGTGTACAAAGCCGAAAGAAGCATTGCCAAAGACAGAAAAACCGTTAAACATTTTTTTACCTTCATTATTATTTCTCCTTTGAAATGTATTTGCCGCATGGTATGTGTGTCCGGCTCACGTGTGCCCAAACATAAGCTTGACACGCATACCGTTATGTGCTACAATTATTATATAGCGCCCATTAATGGGCGATGCAATCATTTTTTTATTTTTGTGAGGTTTACTATGAGTGATAACAAAAAAATGTTTTCTATAGGTGAAATTGCAAAATCGATAAATATTACGCGCAAAATTATATTAAATTACGAGTCAAAGGGGCTTATAACTCCGGACGCAAAAGACGGCGCCGCGGGAAACAGATACTTCACAATAGATACTTTCACAAAAATCAGAACTATCCGAATTTTTCAGAAGCTCGGACTCTCTCTCGACGAAATCAGAGATTATTTCGAAGACAAGACGGATCTTATGCCGCTCATTGCACGTCTTGAAACATTGCGTGACGAATTGAATCTTAATATAGAAAGGCTGTATGAGCGTACAAGCAGAACGCAGAATATAGTTTCAAAAATCTCCGTAGAATCTCAAAAGGCTTTTAGCCACACATATAAAGTATCTTCTCTTGATGAAAAAAGCAGACTTCTCAGGGAAACTGCGCTTGAAGCAATGCGCAGTTACGGAACGGATACCACAAAAAATATGTATTTTACGGAATTTTCTCTCGACACCCCGGAAGAAGTATCGTTTTGCGTTGCTGTTCCTCCGGAAAGTAGCGGCGATAATATAATAAATTACCCTGCCTTTGAGGCTTTATCAATGTGTCACCACGGCGCATATGAAGAGCTTGCAGATGTACGGGAAATGCTGATTGCCTATGCCGGGGAAAATAATATCCGCATAGCTTCAAAGTGCCGTCATGTATACCTTGAAGGTCCTCCGCAGCACAAAGACGCGCACAGATTTATAACACGAGTTATCATTCCGACGGAGCAATAAATTAATAGAGGCTATAATAAAGCCGGAGTCCCCGTGAAAATATAGAAAGTCAGAAGATTAAAATGAAACGGCAGAAAAACAATTGCGTTTTGTTAATGCAGAAATAACAAAAACAGAATATATTAATTTTAAAAGGGATAGAGCGAAATTTCGCTCTATCCCTTAAAAATCTGTATTACATGTTTTTATGATTCGGGATTTAGTCTTCCTCAAATGCGTCTTTGCCCAAGCCGCAGGTGGGACAAACCCAATCCTCGGGAACATCTTCCCATGCTGTGCCGGGAGCTACACCGTTTTCAGGATCGCCCAACTCCGGGTCATAAACATATCCGCACGGACATACATATTTTTTCATAACAAAAAACTCCTTTCTTGTATTTAAAACGTTATCTGCTCATAATCAGAGATATTGTATCCATAATTTTATCGTGACAACCTCCGCAGCCGGTTGAGCATTTTGTGATTTTTTGAACATCGTCAAAAGCCTTTTCTACATTCTCAAATTTTGATTCGCTGTGAAGCGCATTTTCTATATCTGCATAGGTAACGTGTTTGCAATGACAAATAGTATAGTTTTCCATAATAAATCACCTTAAAATTAACCGAAATATCTCTTCAAAAGTCCCTCAAATGCTTTACCGTGCCTTGCCTCGTCGCGGCCCATCTCATGTACGGAATCGTGGATGGCGTCCAAACCAAGCTCTTTTGCTTTCTTTGCAAGAGCTGTTTTTCCTGCTGTTGCACCGTGCTCTGCCTCAACACGCATTTCAAGATTTTTCTTTGTGCTGTCTGTTACAACTTCGCCCAAAAGTTCTGCAAATTTTGCAGCGTGTTCAGCTTCTTCGTAAGCTGCCTTTTCCCAGTAAAGACCGATTTCCGGATAGCCTTCTCTGTGAGCCACTCTTGCCATAGCAAGGTACATGCCTACTTCTGTGCACTCGCCGCTGAAGTTCATTCTGAGACCCTCTATGATTTCGGGATCAACGCCTTTTGCCACGCCCACAACGTGCTCCGATGCCCAAACTTTTTCATCTTCCGAAACTTCGCTGAATTTGGAAGCGGGTGCTCCGCACTGAGGACATTTTTCCGGAGCGGAATCTCCTTCGTGAACATAGCCGCAGATTGCACATACAAATTTTTTCATGATAAAAAACCTCTCTTTTTATAAATTTTTATTATTTTTTTTCAGGCATTTGCCGCACACTCCGTAAAAATAAACGGAATGGCTTTTGATTTGGAAATCCGTGTTG
>USAP01000007.1 GCA_900552775.1 uncultured Eubacteriales bacterium
TAGTATTGGCTTAAATTAAACTTAAACTATATTGTGTGAAGTATTTTTTTGATTAATTATTTTACAGATTGAATTAATGAGAAAATATGTAATCAATTGGTGAATTTTTTGCCGAATTCAGACGGCAGAACGGAGAGAAAAATGAAAATAGGTTCGATTTTTGACAGTGAGAGACAATTAAAAACACGTTATTCGTACAAGAAACGCGGTATGGATGAATTATTCTTGCCGGATATGGTTTGTGAACCGTCGGATTGCGGGTATTACACAAATGAATTCGGAAACTTGTTTTTCGGTAAGGAAGTTGCGTGGTACGGTGCAAATTTGCTTGACGGCGGCATTGATATACATATAGATATGTTCGGAAGATGTTATGCCGATCACGCAGATTTTGCATTTGGGCACGATACCGGTATGCAGAGCATAGAAATTATTACCAAGGAAAACGGGAAAGAAAAAATAATAGGCGTATGCATGCCGCAGAGCGGAAAAAACATAACCGATTCCGAAGTGACAATTCCGATAGGTGCGTATTGTGACAATTTGATTATCAGAATAAACGGAGCATGTTTTAACGTTTCACTGCAGAAAATTGATATTTTCGGGGCGTGGGATTTGGAGGACAGCATTTATCCTTTGGCGGAAAAAGCGGATTTCACGGGAGAGAAGTTTATAATTGATGACAGCGTTTCTGTATCCGCAAACGGAGAAGATGCGAAAAGCGCAGTTCTGTACTTTAAGGATAAGTTCGCAGAAAAATATGGAAAAAACATAAATGCGGGCAGCGGAAAAAGAAGCATAGAGTTTGTTTGGGAGAACAGAGAAGATGACAGATTTAAAATTTGCTGTGCAAACGATTCTTGTATTATAAAAGGCGGCAAACGAGGATTGCTTTATGCGGCGGACGCGCTTATGCAGCTGACGGACGGCAAGACAATTAAAGGCTGTATAATAGAAGACACTCCGTTTATGAATTTTCGCGG
The DNA here is from genome assembly GCA_900552775.1 of uncultured Eubacteriales bacterium. Lineage (GTDB taxonomy): Bacteria > Bacillota > Clostridia > UMGS1883 > UMGS1540 > CALCLY01. The sequence continues at coordinate 984 of USAP01000007.1, forward strand.
AGTACATCTGGCGCTTCCGGAACGCGATCAGATTGAGTTTTTGCACCGCATGGTAAAATACGTTTTTGTGCCGATGAGATACAACGCCGTTATTTTACAGATTGCCGGAGCAATGAGATATGACGCTTTTCCCGAAATCAATGAAATGTGGGCTAAAGCGTGTGAAAATTACGAAAAAGGCGAGTGGCCGCTTCCTGCTCACTACGGCTTTGTGGGACGTGATATACTCGAAAAGAGCGAAGTTGCGGATTTGTGTGCATTTTTCAGAAAATACGGCATGGAGGTTATTCCGGAGGTTCAGTCATGGAGTCACTGCCAGTACATTACAACCGCGTATCCGGAGCTTGCGGAAGAGGAGAGCGGCGAAAAAATCGAGAAAAACATGTTTGTTGCAGATGATAGACCGGAAACATTTTACAAACACTCAATGTGTCCGCTTCATCCGCGCTACTATGATGTGATTTTCAAAATTACCGAAGAAGTTTTGGAAGTAGTAAAACCCGAGCGGTTTGTACATATGGGGCATGATGAAATTTATCAGGTCGGAATCTGCGAAAAATGCAAGCAGCATGACGGCGGCGAGCTTTATGCAAATGAGGTTACAAAGCTTAACGATTTTGTCAGAAGCCACGGCTTGACAATGATGCTCTGGGCAGATATGGTACAGGAAAAACACTATTCAACATATACGGCAGTAAACAAAATACCCAAAAACATTATTATGCTGGACTTTACATGGTATTTTCATTTTGACGGAGACATTGAGGACAACCTGCTTTCCCACGGGTTCGAGGTTATCTTGGGAAATATGTATTCATCGCATTTTCCAAGATACGAACGCCGCTCAAAGAAAAAGGGAATAATCGGCGCAGAGGTATCAACATGGGTTGCGTGTACGGAAAAAACATATTCGTTTAAAGGAAAGATGTATGATTTTGTTTATTCCGCAAACTGTCTTTGGAACAAAAACTATGACAGCTCCATGAGACTTACATATGACGAGATTATAAGAAGTATTCTCTTTGATATAAGAAAGAAAATAGGCAATATTAATTTGACCGGAGAAGAGAAAACAATTTCTTTTAAATCCGATAAAAATAATATTCCGAATGCTTTGCAAGGCGCAATCCCGTATGAAGGCGCGGCGGTGTGCTCCAAGGACCACGATGAAATCGAAATCGAAGTGAACGGATACGCTGATTTGTTTACGGCGGTACACACGACGGACAAAAGCGGCGGCAGAGAACTTTGGAAGGACGCTGTAAAGATAGGAGAATACATAATAGAATATGAAGACGGAACAAAAGAAAGCGAAGACATTCGCTATGGCGACAATATTTATAAGTTTTCGTCGAGATTCGGAATGCCGCTGGAGTCTCCGGTGTTTCGCCATGAGGGATATGTAGCTTCGTATATGTCAAAACCGGAATCGTATAAAGATATTTACGGAAATGACTGCACGCTTTTGAAATGCTTTATTAAAAATCCTCATAAAGATAAAAAAATCAAATTACTCAAAGTTAAGGCTTCGGGCAACACGGACGCCGAAATAATACTGTTTGATGTAAAGAAAATAGGTTGAAAAGTAATTAAGGAGTGATTTTATGAAGAAGAAAATGTTGGTTTTGTTTTTGTCGCTGTGCATGGTGCTCGGATGCATGTGCACTGCGGCGGCGGAACCTGTTACGGCTTCCGTGTCGTACGATTCGGCAAACAGTGAAATAACGGTTACGGGTACGGCATACGGTCCGACATCGGTAACCGTTGCAAAAGAAGGGCTTTTGCCGGAGAATATGAGCGACAGCACCCGTGCGCTGATATTTAAGCAGATTGAAGTCCGAGGCAGCTATTCGTGTGTTCTCGGAATGCCCGATAATGCGGAAGGCGGCAAATACATAGTATATGTTGCATGCGCCGGTGGAGAAGCAACGGACAGCTTTATGGTTGTGGACTCATCATCCGCAGCAGATGTGATTCAAAAGCTTAATGCTGCCTCCGGGTCGGAATTTGAAAAGATTATTACGGACAATGCGGCGATACTTGGTATTGACATAAGCAATGAGCTTTACATTAAAAACAGTGAAAAAATCATTTCAAGACTCGAAAAAATGATTTTTGAAGATCCTGATGATTTTTACACAAAATATGCGAAAACTTATGCAATATGCGCTATAGAAAGTGAAGAAAATCCTGAGAATATCGAAAAAATACTTTCAAAATACGGCAAGCAGCTCGGCATAGACTATGAAAACGATTTTGCAAATGATGCAAGGATGGATTCGAAGATAAAAGCGGATTTGCTCGGTTTACTGCACAAAACAGACTATGTCTCTTTGATGGACAAAAACAGCAATGTTGATTTTGCAAAGATTTTCAAAGAAAGCAAAGCGGTTGCGGCAGTTGCGGCGGCTGACAGCTGGGTTGTTTTGAAAAAAACAGTAACGGTTGATTTTGCGGAAGATTTTGCTGATCTTTTAAATGATTCCACATATAAAAAGGTTAAAGATAAAGACAGAACTTTCGAAAAACTTGCAGCTATGGACAGAAGCAGTATAGAGAATATAAAGAAAAACTTTCTCGCGGCTGCCAAAGCGGCATATAACGAAGAAAAGAAAAACGATTCGTCATCATCGGGCACAGGTTCGTCCGGCAGCTCGGGTTCCGGCTCTGTGACATCTCCGGCGGTTACACCGGAAATGCGTGACGATAAGCCAACGGCATTGTTTTCCGATGTGACCTCGGAACACTGGGGTTTTGATGCTGTTAATACTTTGGCTTCGGAAAAAATTATTTCTGGTTACGGTGACGGAACGTTTTTACCGTCAAACAACATAACCCGAGCCGAATTTACAAAGCTTATAGTAGGTATAGAGGAAAAACTTAAAACAAGCAATGAAAATGATGATAAACAATCGGAAAATTCCGATGTTTCGTTCAGCGATGTAAATGAAAATGACTGGTTCGCTCCGTTTGTTGCAAGCGCGGCAAAAAGCGGCTTTATAAACGGATCCGACGGAAAGTTCCGTCCGAACGATAATATAACGCGCGAAGATGCAGCCCTTATTATTTACCGCATGCTTACGGCAATCGGTAAAAAACCTTCGGGCTACAAATCTTTTGCGGACAGAAACGATATATCAGATTATGCCAAAGACGCGGTTTTGGCGCTCGGCGGCGCAAAAATAGTTCAGGGCAGCGGCGAAAATATGTTTTTGCCCAAGAATAATATAACAAGAGCAGAGGCGGCACAGCTCCTGTACAATGTATTGAACAAATAAAGGAGGTATAGAGCGGATGAAAAAAATATGCTCAATTGCGTTGGCGGTATTTATGATTTTGACATGTATGGTGTCTGTCGGAGCCGCCGATGTTTCAAAAGGCAATAGCGCTGCGGATTTTCTCGTAATGCTCGGCATTGCGGACATTGAGGCAAACGCAGAGCCCATAACAAGAGCGGCTTTTACCGAAATGCTTGTAAAAGCTATGAACTATGTGCCGGATACATATAAAAACGGTCTATTTACAGATGTAACGGCTTCTTCAAAATATGCTCCGGCTATCGGAAAAGCAGTTGAAATGGGTATAATAACCGGTAGCGGAAGCGGAAAATTCAATCCCGATGCACAGATTACAGCTGAAGCGGCTTTAAAAATGACGGTTTCGGCACTGGGATATGAGAGTATGGCGATGGCATACGGCGGATATCCGATAGGATACAGAGTTGTTGCAAATGAAATAGGTCTTCTTAAAGGATTCGGAAATCCCGAAAATCTCACGCAAAACGATGCGGCGGTTTTGATTTATAATTTTCTCACATCGGATATTTGCAAAGTTAAATCTATAGAAGGCGGCAATTTAACGCAGGAAAGAAATGAGGGCAAAACACCTTTAAGCGAATATTTCGGTCTTACCAAAACTGACGGAATTATAAAAGCCGCCGGATTTGTTTCGATGATACCGGACGATGATTGCGATGAAGCCGTAATATCGGTTGGCGGCAGAGATTTTAAAACGGACATAGAAAATGCCGGCAGATTTCTCGGTAAAAGCGCATCGGTTTGGTACGATGACAATACCAACACTGCGCGAGCAGTATTCATAAAAACGGTAAACAAGTGCGTTACGCTTAACGCCGAAGAAGTTTCGGGCAAAAACGGCAATGATATTGAAGTATATGACAAAAGCAGCGGAAAGCTTACGCTTTATCCGCTCAGCAAATCTCTTACATTTGTTAAAAACGGGAGAAACAAAGTGCCTTCTGATGCCGATTTCAGAATTGCAAACGGCAGTTATACTTTAACAGACAATGACAGTGACGGAAAATACGATGTTGTTTACGCGCATGCGGCGGAATACATGGTTGTGTCATACGTAAATTCTTCGGACGGACTTGTTTATGACAGCGGCAACAGCGGAAGGAAACTTGACGTAAGCGGAAAAGACGGAAACCATTCCGAAATCATCATTATAGGTAAAAATGGCGCGGCAGCCGCAGGTGTCGAAGATTTGACAAAGGACATGGTTTTGACGGTTTACGCAAGCGAAGACGGAAAATATGTTGAAGCTGTAGGTTCACGTGCGTCAGTAAGCGGCAAGGTGACCGAAACAGGTACGGACTTTGTTTTTGTTGACGGTACGGAGTATAAGACAAACAAGCGTTTTTCGGATATGAATTCACTTGTTCCGGGCAGCGAATACACGTTCCTTTTGGCGGATAACGGAAGTATTACATCTCTTGCTTCAAACAGCGAAAGCGGAATGAAATACGGGCTGTACCTTGACTATTACAAAAAGGCGGGCGGGATTTCTACTTCGGTTCAGATATCTCTTCTCGAGGCATCCGGCAAAGTGATTTATCCCGAGCTTGCCGACAAGGTTACATTTGACGGCGTTTATATGAATAAAGACGATTTGAAAATTTCGGGAGCGCTTTTAAACGGAAATATCCCCTCGTATCAGGTTATACGCTATTCAACGGACGAAAAAGGCGCGGTAAACAAAATAGACACCGCCGTAACGCTGACGGAGGAGCAGTACAAAAATTACGAGCCTCAGGATATGCCGATAGGCGACGATACGTTAAAGCGCATGATATCCCAGAAGAAGGCGTATTGGTATTCTACTTACAATATGTTTTCGCCGTTTGTGTCGATAAATGATTCAACGGTAATGTTCGCGGTTCCGACAGCTCTGATGTCGGGCGCGTCAAAGCGTATTGACGAGAAGGATTTTTCGGTGATTTCAAAGAGCGATTTAAAGGGCTACGGCTCCATGACAATAGACGCTTACGATACAAACAAGCTTTTGCAGCCGGCGGCAGTGGTTATATACACCGACGATTTCGGAAAAAATGCAAGCGTTCAGGAACAAAGTGCACCGGCAATAGTGGAAAGCATAAGCTCGGGTGTAAATTCCGAGGGAGAAATAACAAAAATTCTTACATATTATCAGAGCGGAAGATTTTATAAAATGCCGATAGACACAGACCTTGTAAGAAAAACCTCCGCAGATGCGCTTCCTTCAAGCGGAGACGTAATCAGAATTGCGGCAGCCGGTAATGAAATCACGGCTTTTGCGACAGATATTAAATATAACGCTTCAAACGGCAGTCTGTCGTTTACAGGCGATACGCTCAGCGACGGGCAGGTTGACGACTCGTATTATCTTGGTAAATGCCATGCTCACAGCGGCTCGGCGATGACATTAAAGCTCGGGAAGGCAGCAGGCTACAACAGCTCAAACAGCGACCCGATAATAAGCAAATATGCGGCGTTCACATTTTATGCGGGATATAAAACCGCCGTATACGATACGAAAACCAATACCGTAAAGCCCGGAAAGCTTGATATGCTGGCAGACGCGATGTCCGTTGGAGACGACGCTGCGTCAAAGGTTGCGATAAAGTGTTATTCGCACGGTATTCAGTATTTGTTTATTTATGAGTAAGGAGGTGCGCTGATGTTTAAAAAATACATATCACTTTTGCTGTCGGCTTTGATTTTGTTTTCCGCTTTGCCGGCGATTGCCGCTCAAGGTGGTGAAACGCTTTTCTTTGAAGGCTTTTCGGCATACGGCGAAAATCAGACGGATATAAAGACGCTTGAGGTAAGAACGGGAATTGACAGCAGGGTTATAAAAGACGGGAAGGACAAGGTGTTTTTTTCCCGTGCATTCGGTGAAAATGCGGATTTCAGAGTGAGCATACCCTCAAGCAGTGCGGAAAAAACCGTTATGAGCGCAAGGCTTAAGATGACGGGCGCCCTGACAAGCGGCAAGCTTTTTGCGGCGGAAAGCGGAAACGCAAAAGCTACGTTTATTTCGATTTTCGAAGACGGCACACTGCGTCTTTATGACGGTAAGATAATAGGCGGAATGCCCAAAAACGAATACAGGACAATTTCCGTGGAGACAAACTGGAAAAAGAAGGTTTTCAGCGTTTACATAGACGATAAATGCAAGGCGCGTGATTGGCCGCTGCCGAATACGGATATGAAAAAACAGCCTGAAAAACTTGAATTTCAGCTCGATTACAACGATTCGGAGGAAAGCGACATTTATGTGGACTATCTGTGGGTTTACGAGGGAGACGAGCTCCCCGGCAAAAAAGCAATGCCGAGCGAGAAAACCTCGGATGAGATTTTTGAATTTACTCCCACCGAAAGCTCCGAGGTTACAGTCAATGTAATAGAGGACGTTGAATTTAACGGCGGAAGCGCGGCGGGCGTTTCGATAACGTATTTTGGCGGCGTTATGACGGCAAAGATTGACGAGGATGACAAAACCGGGTATATGTATATGTTCTCGGACGAAAAAACAGGCTCAAAATCGTTTTTCGATGTTGTCAACAATTCGCTTGCGAACGCGGGCAGATATGTTGTCGATGTGCGCCTGAAAGTAAACGAGCTTACAGATGGCTCAAAAATACAGCTGCTTGACGCGAAAAACCCCGACGCTAAATGGAGATTCGGCTATGAGATTCTGCCGTCGGGAGATTTTAATCTGCGTGATGTCAAAAAGCTCGGAAGCATAAAATTCGGCGTATGGAACAGGATCTCGGTGGTTTATAATATTTATTCCGCCTCGGCTGACGTTTATTTAAACGGAGAGCTTCTCGCAAGTCACAGCGTGCCGGGAGACTTTTTCCCGACAGTCATGAGAATCGACGCCATCAGCGACGAGGGAGCAACGCTTGAAGCGATGGTTGACTATATCAGAATTTATACGGGAAAAACCTTGCAGGGCGATGAAATGTTTATAAAGGGAGAGGAGCCCGGAACGGAAGGCGGAAAAGCGGTTTCCGTTATGGACCCTGCCGACAAGCTTGCGGACGCGCTTAAAAACAAGGTTGTTTTCATGACAAACAACAATACAATGTATATAGACGGCAAAAAGCAGTCCTATGCAAACGACAGCTTCAAGCCGTATATAATAAACGGCACGCTGATGATGCCGAGAAATATGTTTTCGCTTTTCAGCTTTGAAGAGGTTAAGTTTGACGAGGCAAGCGGCAGCATAGAAATAGGCGACAGAGCAAAGCTTAAAACAGGAGAGGCAAGCTACACACTCGGCGGCGTACAGAAAACGCTCAATGCCGCACCTGTCTTTGAAAACGGAATTTTGTATTTTCCGCTCAGAGGTGTTGCAGAGCAGATTCTCGGCAAAAAGGTTGATTGGGACAACAGAGGCTTTGTCGTGATTTCCGACACGGGAATCGAAACGAGAAAAGATTATCTTTATCTTAATAACGTAAAGCAGTGGTCTCCTATCGACCTGATATACAGATATATGCAGTTTGACAATCCGAGCGGAGCGGAAATGGTTAAAGCGGTCAAGGAGCATTTCCCGAACAAGTCTCACCCGAGAGTTTATTTCACCAACGAGGATGTTGACTACATATTGGATAAGGTTGACGGAAGCAATGAGTGGAAACGTGCCTATACCTCTCTTATTGCAAGCGCCGACAACTATTTGGGCAGAAACTTTGATTCATGGTATACCGCAGCCGATGCAAACAAGCAGACCGCGGCGACAAGCTATTTTCAGCCGTCTGTATTGGCGCTGGCAACGGCATATCTTTTAACGGGCGATGACAAATATGCCGCAAAGGGCGTTGAAATCATGAAGGGATTTGCCTCATGGGGCTCATTGGGCTATCAGACCTCAAACCTCACAACGGGGCATTGGGCAATGGCAATGGGAGTGGGCTTTGACAGCTTCTATAACTACATGATGTCCTCGGAGCAGGGCAAAGCCGACCTGAAATATATAAAAGAATCGATTCTGCGCATGGCATATGCCGATCACAAGCAGGCATATGCCGGCAACGGCGGTCCGAGATGGATAACGCTTCATGATAACTTTACGGGCGTTATAGGCGGCGGAATGATGGCGCTTATACTTGCTGTGTGCGACGAAGAGGATATGCAGGCCGATTCCGAATATCTTGCGGAAAACATTTTAAAATCCCTTTACACCTCCGCGGAGCTTTATTTCCCGACGGGCGGATACTTTGAGGGCGTTCCGTATTCGGATTATATGCTAGGCAACCTGCTCATAGCGCTTGAAGGGATGTTTAAATGCTGCGGAACGGATTACGGAATAGGCAGCGCGCCGGGTTTTACAAAGGCAGGAAACTTCTTTACCTATATGCAGACGTCAAAGGGCTGCTTTAACTTCCATGACGCTGCCAAGACTTATAAGGCAAATCCTGTCCGTGAGTTTTTGGGTTACAGATATAACGACCCCGTGCAGGCACAGATGGGCAGACGTCACCGTCAGCTTGCGCAGCAGGGCTATGATTTGAGAACGCTGTATTTTTACGATAAGGGCATAACGGACAGAGGACTTGAAAATGTGGATTTGTCGGCACAGCCCCTTGATGTATATTATGAAGGCGCCGAGGCGGGAAGCTTCAGAGATTCCTTCGATGTGACAAATCCCGTGTTTGTCGGCTTCCATGCAGGCTGGACGAATATTCCGCATGATCATCTTGACCTCGGAGAATTTGTATTTGAGGCAAACGGAGTAATCTGGGCGGAGGATCTGGGAAGCGACAATTACTCGCTGCCGAGCTACTTCCAGCGCGACGGCTACAAAATATACAGAAAGCGCACGGAGGGTGAGAACTGTGTTGTTTTGAATCCGCAGAAGGATGTGGACTCATATTACGGACAGAAGCTCGGCGTATTCGCAACGCTTATCGATTTTGAAGGGAATAAAGCGAGAGGGGCAAAGGCGGCGTTTGACCTTACCCCCGCATATGAAAGAGACGCGGAAAAATATGTAAGAGGCTATTATTTCGGAGACGACAGGAATACTCTTACCGTTCAGGACGAAATTGCGCTTAAAGGAGATACGGAGCTTTACTGGTTCATGAACACCTCCGCCGACATTAAAATAATTGACAATACTAAGGCTGTTTTGACAAAGGACGATCAGAGCCTGACTGTCGATGTGTATTGCAGCGAAGCGGGATATGAGCTTTGTGAAATGCCGTGCGCACCGCTTAAGACATCGCCCACGGTTGCGGGACAGAATGAAAACAAGGGCTTCAGAAAGCTTGCGATACATTACCCCAACGTGAGCGGAAACATAACGATTTCCGTAAAGCTTTCACCCGACGGCGACTATATTTACTCACCCGTTGAGCACAAGGCGATTTCCGAATGGACGATTCCCGAGGGAGAAGCCAAAAAATCCCCGGTATTTTCCGGAGTGTACGCGGACGGAGAGCTTTTGAGCGATTTCCTCCCCGGCGCAAGAAATTATACCATAGAGCTGCCTTACGGAACAAACAAGATACCGCAGATAACTGCCGCTTCAAACGACGGCGAAATTACGGTCAAGCAGGCTGAAAATCTCGGAGATACTGCCATAATAACCCTGAAGGCGGAGGGCTTCCGCGACATTATTTGCAAGGTTGCGTTTAACGTATCGACAGACCGTCCGATTAATGTAACGGATGAGCTCAGCACCGCTCAGCCGTATGCGGGAAAACCGGAAAATCTTATTCGTCCCATAATGGCAAGCGGACTTACGGTGCCGGAGCTTTCAAACGGCCCCGACAAAGCCATTGACGACGATTTGACAACAAGGTATGCCCAGGAGGGCGACAACGCATGGTTTGAGTTTGATCTCGGCGAGGCTGCGGATATAAAGGGCGTAGCAATTGCGTATTATAACGGCGGCAGCAGAAGATTTAAATATGACCTTCTCTATTCGGAGGACGGCGAAAACTTCAAACGTGTATTCAGCGGTATGTCAACGGGCGAAACAAATGATTACGAAACGCTTGAAATTCCGGGCAAAGTTCGTTATATAAGATATGTCGGTAAAGGAAACAGTGACGGAAACGCGTGGAATTCAATTACGGAATTCAGAGCTTTTAAGTAATATATCAAGCTGCACCGACCGCCTTTTCCGGGCGGTCGGAGAAAGGATTAAAATTATGAAGGCAAAAAAACTGATTTCGGCGCTTGCTGCTCTTGGAATTGTCATGAGTATGGTTGTTGCTCCGGTGCAGGCAAATTCGCTGTCGATAAAATATCCGCTTGACGGTGATGAAATAACCGAGCTTAAGTCGATAAGCATTGAAGCGGAAGAGGGAGAAAAGGTTATAGTAACGCTTGACGGAAAAAACATTGCTTCCTTTGTTTCAAACGGCAGCGATGAGCTTCCTTTGGAAAACGAGCTTTTTATCGGCGAGCATGAGCTTACCGTTACCCAGCTCGGAGATCATTCGGATTCCGCAACGTCGGTTTTTAAGGTTTGCAAGGAAATAAATACAGAGCTTTATAACGACACCATGGATGGGGGAGCTTTAAAAGCGCTCAAGCCCATCACAGAAGGAGTGTCAATGGTTATCGGAAAAAATGCCGAAGGACAAAACGTTTCCGTTATGCATAAATCTTTTCCGGGAAAAGGCGATGACGAAAACACAAACGGCGCCGTCGGCTTTTACGTAAATGAAGATGTTACGGAGCCCGCAAATGCAAAATACGATATAGTCAATGCATTTTATCTTTTAAACGATATCAAGAGCAAGCCGTGGATTGCAACCTACGAAATCGAATATGATCTTAAAATGTTTGAAAAGGGCTATTTTGAGCTTGAAACAAAAAATGCGGACAGCAAATGGGGCTGGATAGGAACGGGTAAATTTCTGCAAGGCGACGGAACGGTAAAGGGAACGGGCTATTCTTATCCCGTGGGCGAATGGATGCATATAAGACATGTTGTCGATACGGAAAAGGGCGTTGAAAGCCTGTATATTGACGACAATTTGCTTATGGACAAGAGGCCCGCGGCAAATCTGAAAAATTTGGTACAGCTTAAATTTCAGTTCGGAACCGATTCAAGACTCTGCATAAAAAAAGGCTACGGCGCTGCAATTGATAATCTGCACATAGTAAATTATCAGAGCACAAGAGGAATTTCATCCGTAAGCTTTGATGACGGAAGCGGCAAATACAATGAAGCCGCGGGAAATATTATAGATAAAGCTTCAAACAAGCTTATGTTTACAATACCCATGCCGCTTGAAAAAAACATAACCGATGAAGAAGCAAAGTCTAAGATAAAGATTTTTGCTGACGGAAAGGAACTTGAAATTTCCAAGGCTAGTGTTGATGAAAACGGAAACATTTTTGCGGAACTTGCGGAAAATCTGCCCAATATAGCAGATGTCAGAGCGGAATTTACGTGCAGCAGTGCCGATGGCTCCGATGTTGTGATGGGAAAACGTTTTAAATCGAGAAACGTAACATTCGGCATCACCGATACGGAATTTTGGTGCGACGGAGCTGTTTGCAGAACTTCCGAGCAGATGCAGCCGGGCAGTGATGTTGCAGCGCTTTTCACACTTAAAAACGAAACCGATGAGGATAAAAGCGCAGTACTTATTCTTGCAGTATACAGCGGAAACAGACTGGCTTCCATGATAACAAAAACGGTAAATGTTTCGGCTATGAAATCATCTTACAGTGATTCTCTTAGGGTAACTCTGCCTGATAAAGGCGAAAAGTTCAGTGCGGAATGTTATCTTTTTGACAGCTATAAGACTCGTTTGCCTATTTCTAAAGTATGGAGCGTTAAATAGTTATTGTTCAAACGGGCTGTTTAAAACTTTTTGAACGGCCCGTTTGGATCTGCTTTATAAAAAATATAAGATACAAAAGAATTTGTGTTTTATACTTTTTATAAAACAAGATAAATGCGAAAGGATAATTTATATGAAAAAAATATTATGTATGGTATTTGCAATGTTTTTTTTTACAGCAACAGTTTCGGGTTATACTGTAGCGGCGGAAACCGACAGTGAAACAGTGTTTTACAGAAACGATTTTGAAAACGGTATAATAGGCGGCGCCGATGACAGCATATATATAAGCGGCGGATCTATTACAAATGAAACGGCAGACGGCAACGGCATGCTGAGATTTTCTGTGCCTTCGGACGTGAAGGGCAGCGCATTTGGAGATGTTTCTTTGCCGATGATTGCCGAATGTGATAATTACGTTATTGATGTGTATATAAGACCTGAGACAATTGAGGGAAATTCGTACTTAGAACTTTTTGACGCAAAGGACACTGACGGTAACTGGAGAATAGGCGGACGTTTAAAAAGCGACCACACAATAAATGTGCGAAATGCCGCCGGCTCATGGGTGAAAGCCGGAACATGGGAAGAAGGACGTTTATTCAGATACTCGCTTATCTACGATGTGGCAAACGGAATTTGCGATGTGTATACTGACGGCGAGTTTGCGGCAAGTATAAACGTAAAACAACTGCGCCCCACAATATTCAGAATGGATATTTCGAGCAGAGAAAACGAGAATATTGATGTGTATGCGGATAATCTGGCAATATACAGCGGGAACAGACTTCTTTCCGATGAAGAAATCGGGCGCCTTGCACCCAAAAGCGTCATGGACAATGAAAAATTGGCAAAAACAGCTCTGGGCAGTGCATGGGCTTTTACCTGCAGTGATTTTTATTATATGAACGGTGCAAAAACGGCGTACGCCTCAAAAGATTTGCAGCCTGTTTTAATTAATGATGAGCCTTATGTTTCGGGCGGGTTTTTAAGAACAGTTCTCGGCAGAAATGATATAGATATTTCAAAAGAAAACGGCAAAGTTACGGAAAACGGGATTTTATATATGCCGGCGTCACGTCTTTCGGAATATACAGGCAAAAAATTTTTTTTTGACAAACGCGGATTTTTTATCCTGTCTGATAACGAGTTTAGATATAAAGATTCGGATGACTTTACAAAAAGCTTTGAATTTTCGGATATGATATACAGATATTTGTATTTTGAAAATCCGAGCGCCGAAAAAATAAAAAGCGACTATGTTAAAAGCACGCAAAACGGAACGCATCCGAGAATTTTGGTAACAAGCGGCGATATTTCATATATAAAAGAAAAGCGCAGCACCGACAGCACATGGGATAACACCGTGACAAATCTTATAGGCAATGCCGACGTGTATCTCAATGCAGACGCCAAATTCCCGGCAGATTGCGCTGACAGCAAAAAACAGGATACTGCTTCGGAATTTCAGACTTGTATGGAAACTCTGACTCTTGCATATCTTCTCACCGAAGATGCAAAATATGCCGAAGCAGGAATGAGATATATGAAAGCCATGGGCAGCTGGGAAAACATTGCATATCAGACCTCAAATCTTATAATCGGGCATTGGGCAATGGGCATGGCTGTGGGATACGACGGGTTTTTTAATTATTTCTCAAAAACCGATGAGGGCAAAGCTACGCTTGCGGAGATAAGAGCCGCGTCAAAAAGACTTGTTCTTGATGACACAAAAAATGCATATTTAAGAAAAGGCGGACCACGCTGGGTTACAATAGCCGATAATTTTCAGGGAGTTATAAGCGGAGGCGTTCTGTCTCTTGCGCTTTCCATGCTTGACGAAGCTTCGGCGGACGGGACGTATGACGATATGATATATATTATAGAAAATATCGTAAAATCCATGGAAATTGCCGTGTCGCTTTATCAGACAAACGGCGGTTATTTTGAAGGCGTAAGCTACAGCGAATATATGCTCGGCAATCTTACAAAGGGCATTGGAGCTCTGTTTAACTGTTTCGGAAGCGATTACTCTCTCGGCTCGGCACGCGGATTTACGGACGCGGGAAGCTTCTTCATATATATGCAGACGATAAATAACAGACTGAATTTCCACGACTGTACGCCCGGTGTGACATCTACAATGCTGCCGGCGTGGTTTGCATATCACTACGGAAAAACGGAAGCTGCCGAAATGACAGTCCTGCAAAATAAAATAAGAAATTCATCGCCTGACATTCTCGGACTTTTAAATTACAGCCGCGCATGCGATAAATACGGAAAAGCAGAAGTTTCAGGTATGCCTCTTGACATGTATTACACCGAAACCGAGACTGGCTCGTTCAGAAATTCGTTTAACACGGATATACCTACATTTGCCGGAATACACGGCGGCAGAACGGGACTTACGCACGATATGCTCGATGTCGGTGAGTTTACTTTTGAAGCTGACGGTATAAACTGGGCAATGGATTTGGGCAGCGATAAATACACTCTGCCTCAGTATTTTCAGAAAGACGGATACAAGATATACAGAAAAAGACCCGAGGGTGAAAACTGTGTTGTTATAAACCCGGATGGCAGCTATTACGGACAGGAAATAGGAGCGTCATCAAAGCTTTTGAATTTTGAAAGCAATAACAAGGCCGCCATGGCGTCTTATGACCTTTCCGAGATTTATGCCCGTGACGTGAACAGCTACACGCGCGGATATTATTTCGGCGATGACAGAAATACACTTCTGATTCAGGACGAAATTAATCTTAAAAATGCAAATTCAGAAATATACTGGTTTATGCACACTCCGGCAGACATAGAAATTGTGGATAAAAAGACGGCGATTTTAACGTGCGGAGGGAAAAAGCTTCGTGCAGAGGTTTATTGCAGCAGCGCTTTGAAATACGAACTTTGCAGTATGGAGGCAGAACCGCTGCCCTCATCTCCGACGGTTGAAGGTCAGAATGCAAACAGCGGAATCAGAAAGCTTGCCATACACGGAACAAGCACAAAAGGAAAAATCACAATGGCGGTAAAACTTATTCCGATAAACGATTTTTACACGCCGCAGAAGCTGTCGATGAAATATATATCGCAGTGGAAGCTGCCGAGCGGTGAAATAAGTATAAAACCCTCTGTAAGCGATGTTTCGCTTGACATGTACAATACATTTTTCGCTACAGTTCAAATGCCGAAAAACGCGGCTTTTGCATATCTCTATATTGACGGGAATCCGATAAGTGAAATTGAGGTAAAACGCGGAGAAAAATATACGGTAAATTTCTCCGAGCTACCGTTTTTAACACCGGGTGAGCACACCGCGCGCGTTAAAATCACATATGATGACGGAAGAACACAAAATGTATACAAAGATTTTGAAAGTGCAGCATACACACATAATTTGTTTTACAGGAATGACCTGTCTTCACCGCTGCACCCTGTACGACCCGATCGCTGGAAATTTACGCTGTACGGGCAAAATAAAGCTTTTGACGGAGAGTGTTTTACGGCAGAAAGCACGGCTTCTCAATATGTAAAAGTAGATTTTTGTACAGAAAAAGATTATACAGAAAGAAATGCGCTCAGGGGAATTATTGAAACAAGCTTCGATATAAAGTTTTGGAGCCTTAACGGTACATTCAATTTTGAATGTAAAAATTCCGCAACAGAATTTTATATGCATGACATAGTCATTGCAGATAACGGTAAATTTGCAAGCGGAGAGGAATACGAAACAGGCAGATGGTACAATATAAAACTAATAATTGACACCGATTTGAAAACCTGTTCCGTGTATGCGGACGGCAAACCTATAGTTTCAAATGTAAAAGTCACCAAGGCTGACAGCAACAGTCTTATAAGGCTGCAATATATTGCCGGCGGAGAGAAAATCTCGTTTAAGAATTACAGCGTGACAGTATACAAAAAAACAGATTCGGATTTCGGAACAATCGGATTTTCAAAAAACGAAATTGCGGCAGGTACAATTACAGCCTCTGTAACAGGGCGGCTTAATTCATTGTCCGAAAAAGCAATGCTTGTTGTTGCGGTTGTCGGTAAAGAAAGCGGCATGACGGTTGATACGGGAGTAAAGACGATAAATTATTCCGAAACTTCCGATACATACAGTGTGTCTGTTGAAGTTCCGGCAGATTATGAAAAATATGAAGTCCGTGCCTTTTTGTGGGACGGAAGACAGACGCCGGTTTCGGGTACGGCGAGACTGGGACTGTAAAATAATTGGGGCTGTTAAAAAAGTCTGTTGACTTTTAAACAGCCCATTTTTTCAAGGGGATAGGAAAAAAGCTTTGGAATCGGCAAACTGAGCCAAAACTTTTGTTTTGGGTTACCCGAAGGCGTACATAGGTACGCCTGAAGGCGAAGTTTGCCGATAGCAAGAAAAGGTATATTTTTTGAAAAATCATTTTTTTGATTTTTCTGCCTCTAATTAAATCTAACTGCATCATTTGCATATTCCGTGATATTTGATTTTCCCCTTTTCTTGCTTTCCGGAGCTTTTTAACATCCCCTTTTACTTTTATTGAATCGACTTTATATTCCTTTCCTTTAAAAGCTTTTCAAATTCCGCAGCCGGCATAGGCTTTCCGAAAAAGTATCCCTGCATATATCGGCATTTCAGACTTGCCAGAGTATCTGCCTGCGCTTTGCTTTCCACACCCTCGGCAATAACAAAAACATTAAGATTATGTGCCATATTAACAACGCTTTTCAGAATTTCCACCGTCTTTGCGTCTTCTATTCCGGCGGTTAAATTCATATCGAGTTTTAATACGTCAACATCACTGTCTTTCAGAATATTAAGTGAAGAATAGCCCTCTCCGAAATCGTCCATTTCAACCGTAAAGCCTGCTTTTTTAAACTGCGTAACAACGTTTTTCAGCTCATCTCTTCTGCTCATATACGCGCTTTCTGTAATTTCAAGCTTAATAAGCTCGGGAGATATTTTATATTTTTTTACATATTCCAGAATAATATCGCAAACTTTTATATCCTCAATATCTACGCGCGAAACATTTACGGATACCGGCAAAGTAACTCCCATATCCATCAAATGCCGTACATAGCGGCAGCACTGCTCCCAAACGTATCTGTCAAGCACCGTTATCTGCCTGCTGCGCTCAAGCAGCGGAATAAACTCCGAAGGCGGTATAAAACCTCTTTCGGGGTGTCTCCAGCGCACCAGTGCCTCTGCTCCGACTATGGATTTTGTTTTATAATCTATTTGCGGCTGGAACCATATTTCAAACTGTCCGCCGGAAATTGCGCTTTTAAGTTCGCCGAGAAGCTCCCTGCGGCTCTGCACATTGCTTAAAAGCCCCGGAGCATAATATGCAATGCGCTTTGAAGCGCTTGTTTCCAATGACTGCACAGCAATATATGCTTTATACACCATTGCAAGAGAATCACAATTTTCTTCGCAAAGGTCATAAACGCCTATGTGAATTGAAAGCGGATAGTCAATATCGTAATGTGAGAAATATTCGTTAAATTCTTTCAGCACCGTCTCGGCGGAGTTATGATCTTCGGAACAAAAACGCACAAAATGATTTGCATTAAGATGCGCCGAAAAGCTGTTCTCATCATTATGCATACGCATGAAAACGCCGACATCGCGCAAAAGCTTGTTACCTGTTTCAAAGCCGTAAACGCCGTTGATATCATTAAAGCCGTCAAGAATGTACCTGTAAACTCTATACTTTTTATTCGGATTCTCCTCAAGCCATTTTTCGACCTTTTCATGAAATCCGGTAGAATTCAAAAGCCCTGTTTCAATATCGGTCTTACTTGCCAAAACATGTGAAATATCTTCGCTTGAGACCAATATGCTCTCTTTTCTTTCATCAATATACGAAAAACTTATTCTGTACTGCAAATCTTTTTTCGCACTGCGATTATAAAATCTTGTTGTCAGAAAATAAAACTGTTTATTTTCAAGCTCATGAATTACATTTGAAAGCTTAAAGCTTTCAATTATGTAATCATAATCATGCTTTGCGAGCACCCTTTTAAGTACAATTCTTGCTGCCCTGTCATACGAAACGCCTTTGTCTACCACAAAACCGCCAAACAGCTCTGAGGCTGCCATTTTTTTGGTTCCATAAACGCAGCCGGATTTAACATCTATAAGCCCTATAGAGTCAAATCCGTCTTTTATGAGCTTATCGCCTATTTGCTCAAGACGTTTGCCGCGGTTTATATCTATAGCCGAAATAATCGTCTCCAAGCTGTCGTTAAGCGGATTACGGACAAGATCTGCAACAATTCTCAGCCAAATATAGCGCTTTCCGTTTTCATAAAACAGAAAATCGCCCTGCACGGTAGATTCTCCGTTTTCAAATACTTTTTTGAGTTCGTCCACAGAAAAAATTTCATCAAATCTTATTTTATCAAGCGGATGTATGTCTTCAGCCATAGCGGCATAAAACTCATCTACCGTCTTGAGATTTTCGAATTTACCCGAATTTATTGCGCTTTTTCCACCGATAGACTTGTTCTCGGTAATATTAATATGATATGATGCCAAAACATTTGCCCGGCTTGAAGAACGCTTATTTTGAAATTCATGATACTCGGAAAGCTTTTTGCGTCTTTCCATATCCTGCCTCTCCGCTTCTTTGATTTTACGCGCCATTCTGATTATTACGTTGACGGCAACAATAAAGAATACAATAAATGCCGCAACAATAATCATTGTTGCGAGCCTGTTGTAAAGACCCGCGAGGCTGGAAGCGTATGAAACCGTTGCCACGCTGAATATATATACATCATCAAGCCCGGACTCAGTATATACACCAAAATATTTTTCCCCGTTATAAGTGTATTCACGCACTTCGTTTATCGGTATTTCTTCGGGTGCACTGTCATTTATAAAGAAATCCTGTATACTGCTCCCGAGTACTATTCCCGTGGAATTGTCCTGCGGTGCGGCAACAACTGTGCCGCTTTCATAACAAAGGAAACAATGCTGCTCGTCATTTAATTCTATACCGCCGAGTTCGCGGCTTATATCGCTTACTTTTTTTGTTGCAACAATCACGTCCGACACCACGCCGTATGAATATACCGGCAAAGCAAAGACCAAAATCGAGTCTCCGCTCATGCGGCCGTGCGTTAAAAACTGCGTGCTCCGGTTTCCTTCAATTGCGTTTTTAATATATTCTCTGTCCGCGCAGTCCTTCTTTGTGCCGTTTTGGTAAAGTATCTTACCGCTTGTATCCGAAATCCCGACATTTTCAAATTGACTGCCCCGCGCAAGTTCCTTAAGATGCGCCAAAAGATCCGAATCTGTATATATATCACAGTCCCAGTTAAGGCTCGAAGCCATTATTTGAAGACGAGTGAAGTACGACTCAACACGCTCGTTCGTAGCGGCTTTCTGCACATGCGCAGCGTCTGAAAGAAGTCTGTATGCCCTTGTCTGCACCGCGTTTCCGAGTTTAGCATTGAGAAAAAGAAAAGCGCACAAAATTACAAGTGTGAATATAACAGAATGCAAAACCGCATTTCTTAAAATATTATATTTAGTTTTCTTCTTTTTAATGTTCCCAATCACACAAATCTTCCTGTCATCCTGCAAATATTTTATAGGTGTCTTTTGTATTTTTGGCTTCATATAAAGCCAAATCTGCATTTTGCAGAATCTGAGACATTTTCCCTTGTCCGCTTGCTCCGCCGATGCTTACGGTCAAATTAATTTCGGGATAATTTTTAAGCTTGATTTTTCTTACAGCTCTCAGTATTTCCGAAAATATTTCTTCCGTTTCATCTTTTTTGACATTATAAAACAAAAGAAAGAATTCATCTCCGCCGTAACGGATAACCGCGCCTTTTTCTCCGATAATTTCTTTCACCGTCTGTGCCGCCGCGACAAGCGCCGCATCTCCCGCCATATGCCCGTATATATCGTTTATGTTTTTAAAATTGTCTATATCAAGCATGGCAAATGAAAAATTTCCTTTAAGTCCGCTCAGCTTATCATTAAAATAATGTCTGTTGTAAACACCTGTTACAGGATCCCTATACAGTCTGCCGGCGTGTCTTTTTATGGCGCCCCAAATTTCATTTTTTTCGGTTTCCGAAATACCGTCCCCGCAATCTACAAAGGTTGCAAGCTCCAGTACAAAATTCTCACCGTCCACAACCATGGGCGCCGCCGAAATACTGTAAAGTCTGTCGTTTAAAAACTCTATTTTTGTCTCGGACGCACCGTTTCTCTCGGCAATAGCGGAAATGCAGTTTTCGCACCGTCTGTCTTTGCCCCATTTACAGTAGCATTTAAGTTCTTTTTTCTCCAGCGTCCCATCTTCATATAAATACTGCGCACATACTGAAGGTTTTACAAGTCTGACCAAGGCAAACAATCTATTAAAAAACCCCATCAGCTCTCTCATCTGTCCTCCGGTGAGATGCGGAATGTCTTTTCGAAGTTCGGAAAGCGGAATATTTATATTTTTACCGTTTTCCGATACCTTTGCATTTAAATTCAGCATATCGGTATTCATAGTTAATATAAAAACTCCCAATCAATTTTTATTGTATTTTACAGTATACCACAAAATGTTTTTTCCGTCAATGTTTTTAGAC
>USAP01000008.1 GCA_900552775.1 uncultured Eubacteriales bacterium
TTTTGCGATATAAGATAAAATATATATAAAGGTATTTTGGGAGGGTGTGTCTATTTGAGAGTAATTGCCGGACAGTCCCGCGGCAGAAAGCTGGTTTCGGCCGAGGGGAAGGACACCAGACCCACTACCGACAGGGTAAAGGAATCAATGTTTAATCTTCTTGCGCCGTATGTTTGCGGAGCGAATGTGCTGGATCTTTTTGCCGGGAGCGGCGCTCTCGGCATAGAAGCGCTTTCGCGAGGAGCGGAAAAAGCGGTTTTTGTTGAAAAAAATGCCGCGTCACTTAAAAATATAGAGATAAATCTTGAAAATACACATCTTAAGGATAAAGCCGAGGTGATTTTCGGAGATTTTGAAAACTATCTTTTAAAGTGTTCCGAAAAATTCGATTTGGTGCTTCTCGATCCTCCGTACAGTTCCGGGGTTTACGGCGTTGCGCTCGATTTGCTCGGAAAGCGCGGATTGCTTACGCACGGCGCGGTTGTTGCACTTGAACACAGTGACAAAATTGCGGCACCGCAGGCGGAAGGATTTGAAATTTACACAGACAGAAAATACGGCAGCAGCATGGTCGCAATTTTAAAATATGTTTGATTCGCCGAAGAAAGGTTATAAAAATGATTGCAGTATACCCGGGAAGCTTTGACCCCGTGACAAACGGACATCTTGATATTATAGAACGCAGCGCGAAAATGTTTGATAAACTTTATGTTGCGGTTCTCAAAAACAGCAGCAAAACGCCGCTTTTCACGCTGGAGGAAAGATGCGGACTTATAGACAGGGTCACAGGTCATATAAATAATATCGAGATTCTCAGCTTTGACGGCTTGCTGGTTGATTTTATGAAAAAAATCAACGCTAAAGTTATTGTCAAAGGTCTGCGCGCGATGAGCGATTTTGAATATGAATTTCAGATGGCGCTTGCAAACCGCAGACTGGACGGAGACATTGAAACGATGTTTCTTGTCACAAGCATGCAGAATCAATACGTAAGCTCAAGCTTTGTAAAGGACGTGGCGCGTTACGGCGCAAGTCTTAACGGTTTTGTCCCGAAAGAGATTGAGAATGATATTTATGAAAAGCTGATTAAGTAATTTACAGAGGAGGGGAAAAACATGGAGATTTTTGACGTAATAGAACAGCTTGAGGAGATAATGGAAAGCAGCTTCACTTTGCCGATATGGCACAAGACAATGGTGAACAAGGCTGACGTTATGGAGCTTTTATCGGATCTGAGACTCAGACTGCCGGAAGAGCTTAAGCAGGCTAAATGGGTTAAAGAGGAGCGAACCAGAATTATAACCGAAGCTCATCAGGAGGCTTCCAACATAGTTAAGGAAACCGAAGAGCAGGTTAAAGGCATGGTAAACGAGCACGAAATCACAAAGAAAGCTTATGAGCAGGCAAACGAGATAATCGAAAGCGCCCAGAAAAATGCACGTGAGATTCGTCTCGGAGCAAGACAGTACGCAGACAATGTTCTCGGCAGCGTGGAAGACAAACTCTCGGGTCACATAGCGGAAATACAGGCAGGAAGAGCCGAACTTAAAAAATAATTTTTCGGAAATAAATCACATTGGCAAATGAAAAGATTTTTAAGATTTTCGTTTGCCAATGTGATTTTTGAGGGAGCTTTTATGACACCAAAGGTTTTGTTGGCACCGATGGCAGGCGTAACCGATTTTGCTTTCAGAAGGATCTGCAGGGAATTCGGTGCGGAAATGACATATACGGAAATGGTGAGCGCCAAGGCGCTTTCTTTTAATGATAAAAAAACAAAAACGCTTCTTGTGACGGACGAAACGGAAAGACCGAGAGGCGTTCAGATTTTCGGCAGTGACCCCGATATTATGGCGCAGGCGGCGAAAGAACTTTCGGACGATTTTGACGTGATAGACATAAATATGGGATGCCCGGCTCCGAAGATAACGGGAAACGGAGAGGGAAGTGCGCTTCTTAAAAATCTGCCGCTTGCAGCTGAAATAATAAAGACGGTGTCATCGGAGTGCAAAAAACCGGTAACAGTTAAAATACGGCGCGGCTTTAAAGAAAACGAAGATGTTTCCGTGCGCGCGGCGGAGCTTGCCGAGAAAAACGGAGCGGCGGCAATAACGGTTCACGGCAGATTTACGGAGCAGATGTTTTCGGGAAAAAACTCGCTGGAAACAATAAAGAATGTTAAAAAAGCCGTGTCTGTTCCGGTTATAGGGAACGGGGACATATTTTGTGCACAGGATGCGCTTAAAATGTTTGAAGAAACCGGGTGCGACGCTGTTATGGTCGGAAGGGGAGCAATGGGAAACCCGTTTATTTTCCGTGAAATTGCGTGCCTTTTGAGAGGCGAAGAATACGCTCCGGCAACCGATGAAGAAAAGATTGACGCGGCGCGGAGAAATGTGCGCGATATTGTGGCGCTGAAGGGCGAACATATAGGAATTTTGGAGTCGAGAAAGATTGTGTCATGGTTTGTAAAGGGCATGCGCGGTGCAACGGAAGTAAAAAGAGAAGCCAATGCGGCAAAAACTCTTGATGAGATGATGTCGATTCTGGACGGAATTTTGAAAAAATAGTATTTTTTTTAACAAAAATAAACCAAAAAAAAGGGTTTTAAAATAAAAAATAGAATATAATCTGTTAGATGGAGAAATTTCAAATTTAAAGTATGGAGGTATTTTGAGATGGATTTGAAAGATTTTAGTTTGGAAGGTAAAATTGCGCTTATAACAGGCGCTACATACGGCATAGGTTATGCAATTGCAAAGGCTTACGCCGCATGCGGAGCAAAGATTGTTTTCTGCGATAGAAATCAGGAAGCGGTTGACCGCGGCAACGAGTCTTATAAAAAAGACGGAATCGATGCTAAGGGATACGTTTGCGACGTTACAAAAGAAGACATGGTTCAGGATATGGTAAAGAAAATCGAAGCTGAAGTAGGCGTTATCGATATTCTCGTAAACAATGCCGGAATCATTAAGAGAATCCCCATGTGCGAGATGAGTGCAGCGGATTTCAGAGCCGTTGTGGACGTTGACCTCAATGCTCCGTTCATAGTTTCAAAGGCAGTTATTCCTTCAATGATTAAGAAGGGTCACGGAAAGATTATAAACATCTGCTCCATGATGAGCGAACTCGGCCGTGAAACGGTTTCCGCATATGCGGCTGCAAAGGGCGGTCTTAAGATGCTCACAAGAAACATCTGTTCCGAGTACGGCGAGCATAATATCCAGTGCAACGGTATCGGACCCGGATATATCGCAACTCCGCAGACAGCTCCGCTGAGAGAAATCCAGCCGGACGGATCGAGACATCCTTTCGATCAGTTTATTATTGCAAAAACTCCGGCAGCCCGCTGGGGAACAACAGAGGATCTTCAGGGCCCCGCAGTATTTTTGGCTTCCGATGCGTCAAACTTTGTAAACGGACATGTTTTGTATGTTGACGGCGGTATCCTGGCTTATATCGGCAAACAGCCTCAATAAGTAATATTTTAGCATTGATATGGGGCGCAGCAAAAAAATTTTGCTGCGCCCTGCTTGTTTTGAGTATTTACAAACAAGGGTTTGTGTGATATAATAAATATACTATTTGCAGTTATGTAAATGCTTACATTTTATTAAAGGAGAGAAAAACAAATGGATATGTCGTTCAGATGGTACGGCGATGACGACGCCGTTACCCTTGACAAAATAAGACAGATTCCCGGCGTTACAGGTATTGTAACAGCAATATATGATGTTCCGCCTGGAGAAGTGTGGAGCTTTGAAAAAATCCTTGCGCTTAAGGAAAAGGTTGAGTCAAAGGGCTTTAAAATCAGTGCAATCGAGAGCGTGCCCGTGCATGAAGATATCAAAACGGGAGACGGAGACCGTGACAGATACATAGAAAATTACTGTCAGACGCTGAGAAATCTTGCAAAAGCCGGAATAGACACTGTATGCTATAATTTCATGCCTGTTTTTGACTGGACAAGAACAGACCTCGCGTTTAAAAGGCCGGACGGCTCAACATCGCTTATCTACGATGAAAAAGATGTTGAGAAAATGGATCCCCTTTCCGGCGAGCTTGAGCTTCCCGGCTGGGACACAAGCTATACGAAAGAAGGCCTCAGAGACCTTCTCAACAAGTATAAGAGCATCACGAAAGAGGATTTGTGGAGCAATCTTGAATATTTCTTAAAACGCGTTATAAAGGTTGCGGATGAAGTTCGGGTTAAAATGGCTATCCATCCGGACGATCCCCCCTGGGATATTTTCGGTATTCCGAGAATTATATGCAACAAGCAGGATCTTGAAAGACTTTGCTCGATTTATGACAGCCCGTATAACGGCATTACGCTTTGCGTGGGCGCGCTCGGGTGCGCCAAATCAAACGACGTTGTGGATATGATTTATCACTTCGGAAAAATGGGAAGAATCCATTTCGGGCATACAAGAAACATAAAGCTTTCGGGCGAATGTTCGTTTAAAGAAAGCGGCCATCGCTCGGAGGATGGTTCGCTTGATATGTACGCTATTATGAAGGCGTTTTCCGACATAGGCTTTGAAGGACCCATCCGCCCCGATCACGGCAGAATGATCTGGGGAGAAACCGGCAGACCCGGCTACGGCCTTTATGACAGAGCCTTGGGCGCAACATACCTTTGCGGTCTCTGGGAGGCTATTAAGAAAAACGAGAATAAATAGGATTAAAAAAGCAGCAGAGCCGATACTCTTAAAAAGAGTTTTCGGCTCTGTTTTTTGGTATTTATATTACCATTAAGGCTAAACAGCCAAATACCTACTAAAAACGGATCTTTTGTAAAAAAATATCTTACGGTTTCGTTTTCGATGTATGTTTCGGTTACAGTATAGCCGTCCGCACCTGACGATTCCCAGCAGTACGCCGTGTCGGAGCCGTAAGCGCGCGATACAACCCTGACCTTGTCGCTTACCATAAATGCGGAATGGAAGCCGACGCCGAACTGACCGATAATGTCGATTTCCTTTTCGTCCTTTTTGTCCTGTGCCAAATCCTTTTTGAACTTGAACGAGCCGCTGTTTGCAATTACACCGAGGTTCTTTTCCATTTCCTCCTCGGTCATTCCGATACCGTTATCGGATACGGTTATTGTTCTTGCATTCTTGTCAGCTCTTACGTCTATGCGGAAATCATTTCTGCTCATTCCGACATTTTCGTCCGTAAGTGACAGATAGCACAGCTTGTCCGGTGCGTCGCTTGCGTTGGATATAATTTCGCGGAGAAAATCTCCTTGTGCGTGTAGATTGAGTTGATCATAAGGTCAAGAAGCCTTTTCGACTCTGCCTTAAACTGTTTTTTGACATTGTTAAACCTTCCTTTCAAACGGCAATAATAAATACCATAATTATGTATCATAATAATATAACGCTGATTTGCGATTGTGTCAACATTTTTAAAGCAAAAAATATATCGGCACGCAATATTGCCGAGCGGCAGCGTAAACACTTTTTCAGCCAATGCTAAAAAAACGTTTTTGTGCACATTTTTGACTGAAATGTGTATTTACAAAATACATTCTTAATGGTATATTTAAGGTGCAGGCACCTTGCGCGCCCTGTAAAGATGACAAGCCGGAATTATGTCTTTTCGGACGGGTTCGGCTTACTCTCTTTCGGCTGCAGTGTTATCAAACTTCGGGAGCCTGCGGAGGTGCTTTAATGGAATGCTTTCAGATGGATTTAACAGAGGTGCTGAGGGTTGTGCTGCTCGGCAAGGAATCGCTGATACCGCCGCGAACACACTATTCGAGGTATCTGACCGAATATGTGATGTATGTGATTGTGAGCGGCAGCATGCGGCTGAAGGTGAACGGGCGTGCGGAAACGCTTGAAGCAGGTGATATATGGCTGTTTAGCAAGGGGGACAGTCAGGAGCCGATGGACAGCAGCTTTTGTGAATATTACTATGTACATTTTCAGGCAGAACGGATTTGTGATCTTAAGCTCTCGGAAATCGAGTATTCGTGCCGGCTGCGGAAAAAGCAGGAGCAGTATCTTACGGCAGATTCGTTCAGTGCGGAGTGCTATGACTTCATGAAGGTTATTGTTAAACGGCGGAATCATGTTGCGGATAAGGAGCTTTTCGAAAGCATAAGGACACTTATGCAAAACAGTATTCTTACTACCGAGTGCAAACAGCCGGAGCGGCGGCTTGAAATATCCGGCGCGGTTGCTGCGGTTTTGATAAAGCTGGAGGGCAATAATATACGCGAGGTAAAAAGCATCAGTGAGGATAACAGGAAAAATTACGATACGGCAAGGAAAATCGCGGATTACATTGAGCTGCATTATGCCGAGCCGATTTCCGGCGAAAATATAGAACGGGAATTTTACCTTACATTTGACTATGCAAACCGGATATTTCACAAAAACATGGGCTGTACGATAATTAAATATCGGAACATTGTAAGGATTCAGCATGCAAAGGCAAGAATGCGTGCAACCAATATGTCATTCAAGGAGATTGCTCTTGAAACCGGCATTGAAAATACCCATTATTTCAGCCGCATATTCAAAAAGATTGAGGGGCTTTCTCCGTCGGAATACAAGAAAAAGTTCCTGAAGCCGAATGACAGGGAAGAAGAAAAAGATGAATTTGTGCAAATATAAAAGGAGGAAGAAAATGAGAAACAGTTATTTTGAAATTGAAATCGACGAAAAAACAGGCTGCGTCAAGTCAATTATTAACCCTGTCGACAAAGACGGAATGAACTGGTGTGCCGGGGACGGCTGCTGGGGGAAAATACATAAAAGGAGCTGGGATGCAGGTACCGGCGAGCTGGGCGAGATTGAGGGCAGACGTGCGGAGCTTGAGAAAACAGAGCTATCGGACGCGCGCGCGGTTTCGGAATATGTCAGTGACGAGTTTTCGGTAACGGTTACACGTTATTTCAAGGAGAACGGGAATTTTGCGGAAAATTACAGAATTAAAAATATAACGGACACGGTTATCTGTATAAACCGTGACAATTTCGGAATAGAAACACCGTTTAACGATCGCTATGTCGGTGCCGACGAATGTATGGTGCACCACTGCAACACGCATATCTGGTGCGGTCATAATATTGCGTGGGTCAACGCGCTGAAAATGGGCGCATCGACGATTAATCTCGGGCTTTTTCTGACAAAGGGCGCAATTGACTGCTATGACCAGGACCGCTGCGAGGGTCCGAGCCGCGGTATATTTGTACTTGAACCGGAAAGCCTTTTGCTGAACAGCGGAGAGGAATATGAGCTTGAATGGGAGCTTTTCTGGCATGAGGGCGGAGATGACTTTTTTGCGCAGCTTAAGAAATTTGACAGCTATATAGGAATTGATGCGGTGCATTATACAATATTTGAGGATGAAAAAGATATTGAATTTACGGTGTCGCCCGTGTCGGGGGAAGCGCCGGAAATAACCGTATGCGGCGAAAGCGTTGCGGCGGAAAAGAAAGACGGCGGCTGGCACGTTAAGTATCATGCGAAGCACAGAGGCGAGTATAAGTTTTTGATTACGGCAGGCGATGTGTGCACGTGGGCGCGGTTTATGGTTAAAAAGAATTTCAGGTCATTGCTTGAAGACAGAGTGCATTTTATTGTAAGGAATCAGCAGTGTCTTGACCGGAAAAGTCCGCTGTACGGTGCATTTATGGTTTATGATAACGAGTACGACAGTGTGTACTTTGATTACAAAAACACAGACCACAACGCATGCCGCGAGAGAATGAATATTCCGCTGCTGCTTATGAAGTATTTGCAGGTAAAGGATGATGCGGAGGTTCGCCGTGCAATTGACCTTTACATAGAATTCATGTTCCGTGAATTCTATGAAGAAAAAACCGGGGAAGTGTTCAACAATATCGGAAAGCACAGCGAGTGGGTTCGTCTTTACAATGCCCCGGGTGCTATGCTTATTCTGTGTGAGATGTATTTTGTGACAAAGGGTGAAAAATACCTTGATAATATAATGAAGCTTGCGGAGAAGTATTACAGCGTGGGCGGTAAGAAATGCTATGCGAACGGACTTGCAATCGGCAAGGTTATCCGCGCGTTCCGTGAAAGCGGCAGAAAGAAAGACGAGGAGCGTCTTATGGAGCTTTTCCAGACGCATGTTGACAATATAATCAGCATAGGCACTTCCTATCCGCCGCACGAGGTAATCTATGAGCAGACGATAGTTACACCGGCGGTAACTCACATTGCCGAAATGGGCAGACTGCGTGACGATAAGGAATATTATATACGCGAGGCAAAAAGACATTTGGAATGCCTGGAGCGTTTTTCGGGAATGCAGCCGGATTATCACCTGAATGAAATTGCAATCCGATTCTGGGACGACTACTGGTTCGGGAAGAACAGAACAAAGGGTGATACTCTGCCGCATCACCTAAGTGTTCTTACCGCGAGGGCGTATATTGCATACAGCCTTTTGAGCGGTGAGAAAAAATGGATGGACAAGGCAGAGGAGTGCCTGCGGAACTGTATGTGTCTTATCGGCGACAACGGGCGCGGTTCGGCGGCTTATGTGTACCCGTACAAGCTGAACGGCAAGCGCGGAGAGTTCTTTGATCCGTGGTCAAACGACCAAGATTTGGTGCTGTATGATACGCTTTACTTTGCGGATTATGCAAGTATTTTTAAAATTTAACAGTGTATCAATGCACATTTCCAAAGAGGCTGGTTTTGTACCCCTTTTTATCGGGAATGTGCATTGAGTTTTTTCGGGGTGTGTGCTTTAATTTATTATAGGAACAAATAAATCCGTAAATGGAGGAATATATATGAGAAAAATCAGGACAGATGAATTAAGGAGCTTTTGTGTAAAGGCGCTTGAGAGTGTCGGCGTTTGTGCGGCGGACGCTGAAACAACAGCGGATGTGCTTGTGACAACCGATAAATTCGGCGTTTTGACCCACGGTACAAAAAATCTTTATCAGTACATACTGAAAATGCAGGCAGGCGGCCTTGATGCAAAGGCTGAACCGTCAGTTGAGAATGAGGGCGCGGCATGGGCAATCGTGAACGGAAACAAGGCGGTCGGAATGGTTACGGCAGATATGGCGATGAAGCTTGCGGTGAAAAAGGCTAAGGAGGCCGGAATCGCATATGTAGGCGTGAAAAACAGCTGTCATTTCGGTGCGGCAGGATATTATTCCAATATTGCGGCGAGCGAGGGCTTAATCGGTATTTCAATGAGCAATGCGGATCCGATTATTGCGATACCGAACAGCTGCGCAAAGGCAATCGGCAGCAATCCGCTGTCATTTGCTGCACCGCTTCCGGGCGGTAAAAGCGT
The DNA here is from genome assembly GCA_900552775.1 of uncultured Eubacteriales bacterium. GTDB lineage: Bacteria > Bacillota > Clostridia > UMGS1883 > UMGS1540 > CALCLY01. The sequence goes on from USAP01000008.1 coordinate 9,295, forward strand.
TTTCCTCGATATTGCACTCAGCAATGTTGCAGCGCTCAAGGTAATTATGGCACAGGAAAAGAAAACACCGATTCCGGACACATGGCTTGTTGACGAAAACGGTTTGCCGACAACGGACGCAGGCAAATTTCCGCAGAGTGCAAGCCTGCAGCCTATGGCGGCGCACAAGGGTTACGGTCTTGCGCTGCTTGTTGAGCTGCTTTCCGCGGTTGTAACCGGTGCCGGAATGCTCAGCGAAATGAAGAGCTGGAACCTCGACTTGTCAGTGGTAAACAATGCCGGACACGCATTTATTGCAATTGATGTTTCAAAGCTGCTGCCCTATGATGCGTTTATGGCGCGTATGGAGCAGCTTGCAGATGAGCTGCACAGCGCCCCGAAGGCACAGAATGCCGACAGGATTTATCTGCCGGGCGAAATGGAATGGGACAAGCGCACCCGTGCCGAGGAAAGCGGAGAGATAGAGATTACGGATGCAATGGCGGAAAGCTATAAAAAGCTGTCAGAGCTGACAGGTGTAAAAATTGAACTGGGTGAGTAGGAAAACGGCACCTGTAATAATAAAATCATAAAAGGAGAAGTTAAAAATGGAAAATACAATGTACGGTATTCTGAAGACAACAGGCATATGCCCGATTATGGTTGCTCCGGAGGTTGAACAGGCGGTTCCGGCGGCAAAGGCGCTTGCGGAGGGAGGTATTCCGGTCTGCGAAATTCTTATGAGAAACGAAAACTCCCTCAGGTATCTCAAGAACATTGTAAAGGATGCTCCGGAGGTAATAGTGGGTGCCGGTTCGATTATGAACGTTGAGCAGGCAAAGAAGGTTATTGACCTCGGCGCAAGGTTCATCGTAATGCCGGGTTTTTGCAGCGAGGTGGTTGAGCACTGCCTTAAAAACGATATTTCGGTTCTTCCGGGCTGTGTTACCGCAACAGAGCTTATGATGGCGCTCAGCTACGGAATCAATATTGTAAAGTTTTTCCCGGTTTATGAAATGGGCGGTGTTGCAACACTGTCACAGTTCAATAACGGACCGTTCGGAAATATCGAATGGGTTGTAACAGGCGGACTTGACGGCAAAAACTTCCTTCCGCTGCTCAAACACAGTGGTACGCTTGCAGCAGGCGGTGACTGGATGTTCAACGAAAATGACGCACTCAAAAACAGCGACTATGAAATGATTGCGGAAAACACAAGAAGAACGGTAAAAGATGCTTTAGAGATACGCCGTATGAAATAAGGAAGGACTGAAAATATGAATAACCTATGGAACGGATTTGAATTCACGGAATTTGAATTCGAGGGCAAAAGAGCTGTTATTGTTTTTCCGAAGGGTAAGAAAGACAGCGGAAATTGGTGCCTTAAGACGGAGTATTGGAACGGTTTCCCTCAAACGTAAATTGAAATGGTAAAGCGGGGTTTTCATCTTGCTTATAATAAATTCAGACAATTGCAAAACTCAGGTTTTGCAATTGCCGGTATAATAAATTTTCAAGGAGAAGATTATGAATAGAATTACCGATACTTTTAAATTAAACAACGGTGTTGAGATTCCATGTCTGGGACTTGGCACATGGCAATCTAATGATGAAACGGCGAAATTATCTGTTCTTGCTGCATTGTCTCATGATTACCGTCTTATAGATACGGCAGCTGCATATGGAAATGAACGCGGAGTTGGGGCAGGACTAAAAGAAAGTGGACTGAAAAGAGAAGAAATTTTCGTTACCAGTAAGCTTCGTAATGCCGACCACGGATATAAAGCAACTCTTGACGCTTTTGAGCTTACTCTGGAAAAACTCGGTCTTGATTATCTGGACTTATACCTGATACACTGGCCGAATCCGGTTCAGTACCGCTATATGTGGAAGAAGGCAATGCAGGAAACCTGGAGAGCCTTTGAAAAGCTGTATAAGGATGGCAGAATCCGCGCGATAGGTGTAAGCAACTTCATGCCGCATCATATTGACGCGCTCGCGGAAACGGCAGAGATAATGCCTATGGCAAATCAGCTCAAGCTGTGCCCGGGAATTACACAGCCGGAAATCGTGGATTACTGCAAAAAGAACGGAATTGTGATTGAAGCGTACAGCCCGTTCGGTACCGGAGCGATATTCGGTGTTCCGGAAATGAATAAGCTTGCGGAAAAATACGGCAAGTCAATCAGTCAGATTTGCCTGCGGTGGTGTCTGCAGATGGGCTTTGTTCCGCTGCCGAAGTCGGCAAATCCGATGCGAATAAAGCAGAATACAGAGATTTTTGACTTTGATCTTTCGGATGCGGATATGAATATTATTTCGGGACTGAGCGGCAGCTGCGGTGCGGCTCCCGACCCGGATAATATTCTGTTTTAGGATGTGAAATTATGAGAATACAGAACAAAGCTGCTCTTACCTCTCATGGCAATATTGAGGGACGCAGAATTGTAACCGAGCTGCTGGATGCGGGTCTTGATGCAATTGACCCGTATTACAGAGTGAAAAAGCTTGTAAGGCTTGAGGATAACCGGCTTGTGCTCGACGGCCGTGATTTTGAAATGAAGGGCGATCCGCACAGCGGCGCGGCGGTATATGACCTTGCGGAATATGACCGAATCTTTGTAATCGGAGCGGCAAAGGGCATACAGCGTGCGGCTCTTGCACTTGAGGAAATACTCGGTGACCGGCTTACGGCAGGGCATGTAATTGCAAAGCACGGCGAGGAGCTTATCTGCCGAAAAACAGGCGTTACGTTTGCCGGGCATCCGGTTCCGGACGAGTGCTGTATTGAAGGCTGCAGAAAAATTGAGGCACTTGCCGATAACATAACGGAAAGAGATTTGCTTATCACCGTTTTCGGCAGCGGCTGCGGTTCGCTTTTCACATACCCGGCGGAGGGAATATCCATAAATGATATATCTGATTTCACGTATATGATGCAGATTGAAAAGGGTGTGCCGACAAGCGATCTGAATCAGATAAGAACACATATTGACCGATTCAAGGGCGGAAGAATCTCAAGGCTGTTTGCAAGGGCGGCACAGATACATATGACAACCGCCGATCCATCGAAGCTGTCGGAGCCGGTAACCCGAATGTCATATTTTGAAATGTTCGGAAAGAATACGTTTTTTCCGACAGTTGCAACTGCGTCAACCTACAGCGACTGCATAGAAATTATAAAGAAATGGGACGCATGGGACGAAACGCCGGAATCGATAAAGAAGCATTTGCTGGCAGGCGGTCCGCATAACGAAAATATGACGGCTGAGGAATACGAGAAGCTGAACGCAAGATTTTTCGGCTTAATATTCAAGGACGCAACGGTATACCCGGCAGTGCGCAAACGTGCGGCAGAGCTTGGCGTAGGCTGCATTATGCTGTCGGAGTACATGGAGGCGGAGGCAAGGGAGGCAGGCTATGTTGATGCAGGTATGGCTCTTTGCTGCGAGAGAATGGGCGAGCCGTTCAAGGCGCCGGTTGTGCTTATGTCCTCGGGCGAAAATGTTGTTACCGTGGGTAAGGAAAAGGGCATCGGCGGCAGAAATCAGGAATACTGTCTTGCGGCGGCTCTGCGAATTGCCGGCAGCCGGAAAATCGTTTTTGGGGCGGTTGATACCGACGGAACGGACGGTCCGGGCGGCTTTCATTTTGACGGTGCGCCGGAGTGCCTTGCCGGAGCAGTTACGGACGGATATACGGCAGAGGAAGCGGCGGAGCGCGGAATTGATTTGCAGCACGGGCTGAAAACGCACGGAACGAGCGAACCGCTGTGGCGGCTTGGGTGTGGTGTTGACGCCAAAAGCAACGTTTCCGCGCTTGACCTCAGAATAATATATATAGGCGAGTAAAATTTTTGAAAGATAGGAGATAGCATATGTACGGAACATTAATTAAATCGGTCAGAGCACGCCAGGTTTATACGAACCGCGGCAAGCCCGGTGTAGAGGTAACCGTAGTTACGGAAAGCGGCGCAAGCGGCCGCGCAATGTGCACGGCAGGCGTATCAATGGGGACTCATGAGGTTGATTTTGCGTATGACGGCGGCAGAAAATTTGGCGGCAAGGGTGTAGGAAAGGCACTGGAAAGCGTTAATAACATAATAGCTCCGGCAATTTGCGGAATGGATGCCTCGAACCAGGCAGAGATTGACGAGGCAATGCTCGGCATTATGCCGGATGCAAAGCTAAAGCTTGGCGGAAATGCTACGGCGGCAACCTCGGCAGCAGTGCTGAAGGCAGGTGCAAACGCACTCGGAATACCGCTTTACCGCCACATAGGCGGCGCAAACGCAATGTATCTGCCGGTTCCCGGTGTTGCAATGGCGGCAGGTGACGAAAGGTACGGCGGCGGAATTACGACACCGGGCGGAAAGCCCACAATGTCGGTCATGGCATACGGCTTTAATACATTTTCCGACGCGTCCTATGCTTGCTGGGATATTCACACGCGGTGGGCGGAAAAAATGAAGAAAAGCTTCGGCGGACTTCCGAATATCCGCGATTTTATATCCATACCTGCCGGGGTGTACAGCTGTGACAGGGAAATCTGGGAGGATATGCTGAAAACGGTGATTGAGGCAGGCTATGAGGGCAAGGTCGGCTTTCAGATGGACGTTGCAACCGATACATACTATAACAAGGAGGACGGAAAGTATTACGGACTGTTTGACAAAACTCCGAAAACGAAGGAGGATTTGTACAACTTCTATTTACAGATTATCAAGGATTATCCGTTCGTAATTATTGAGGATCCGTTCAATGAGGACGATTATGAAACAACGGCGGCACTGACTGCGGAATGCGGAATACAGATTGTCGGTGATGATTTGTTCACAACCAACCCGGAGCGCGTTGCGTACGGAATTTCAAAGGGTGCCGCAAACACCGTGCTTTTGAAGGTTAATCAGGTAGGCACAATTTCCGAGGCTCTTGAAATGATTCAGTACGCATATAAGTTCGGCTATGCGGTTATGCCATCGGACAGCCGCGGCGAGGGTGCGTCCATTGCGGATTATGCGGTGGGCATAAATGCCGGTTCAATCCGCGAAAGTGCAATCGGTGACCGCGGAAACCGTTTTCTTGAAATTGAGGAGGAGCTTGGCTCTGCCGCAAAATTCATAGGCGCGAGAGGACTTAAGGGCTTCAGAAATCAGCAGAGGGCGGACGGATTGCTTTAATTAAAGGAGATGATTTAAGTGTATAAACAGTATATAAACGGCAAACTGACTGACGGTAAGGGTAAAACGGCAGAAATTTTCAACCCTGCGACAGATGAGGTTGCCGGAGTGGTAGGCTGCGCAAACGCAGAGCAGGCAAGAGAGGCTCTTGACGCGGCAAACGAGGCGTTCAAAACATGGTCAAAAACTCCGGTAAACGAAAGAGCGGCATGGCTGTATAAGCTCAAAGAGGCTTGTACGGCAGAACGCGATACGCTTATCGATTTGGTTTCCGCGGAGTCGGGCAGACCGTATGCGGCGGCATGCGGCGACGTTGACTGGCTGCTCACAAGCCTATCGTATTATGCGGAGCAGGCAAAGAGGATTGAGGGCGAGGTAATGCCGAGCCTTGCTGTCGGCGGAAAAACAAATTATCAGATAGTAACGCGCCAGCCGGTGGGCGTTACGGTAGGGCATATTGCATGGAACTATCCTCTCGGAAACGCAAGCATAAAGCTTGCCCCGGCTATTGCGTCGGGCTGTACCTGCGTTATAAAGCCGTCATCGGAGACACCGCTTGCAACGCTTTATGTGGGAGTAATCGCGGAAAAAATTGGTTTTCCGGCAGGTGTGCTGAACATTATTTCGGGACCCTCCGGAGAGGTTGCAAAAACTCTTAACGAGAGCAAAATTCCGCGTCTGATAAGCCTTATCGGTTCATACGAAACGGGACTTAAGCTGATGCAGCAGAGCGCAAATTCAATGAAGAAATTCTCGCTTGAGCTTGGCGGAAATGCGCCGGTTGTTGTTATGCCGGATGCAGACTTGGACGAAACTGCCGCAAACATAGTGGCGAAAAAGGTTGGATTTGCAGGTCAGACCTGTGTAAACTATAACCGCATCTATATTCATGAAAGCATTTATGAGGTTATGTGTGAAAAGGTTGCAAAGGAGCTGGAAAAGGTAAAGCTCGGCAAGGGCAGGGACGAGGGCTATATAATGGGACCCGTCATCAACCGCGAAGCGCGCGACCGTATGCTCGGCCTGATTAAGGACGCTACAGACGGCGGCGCAAGGCTTGTAATGGGCGGCGAAGTTCCGAAAGAGTTTGAAAAGGGCAGCTATATCACCCCGGCATTGCTTGCTGATGTGAATGACAGCATGAGAGTTTCCAATGAGGAAATTTTCGGACCGATTATACCGCTTCAGCCGTTCTCGACACTTGACGAGGCAATTGAGAAATCAAATAATACCATTTTTGGACTGTCGGCATATTTCTTCGGTCACAATTCAAAGGAAATGAGCGAATATTTTGAGGGTGTGAGAGCCGGTGAAATATTTGTGAACGGCGGAATAGGCAGTGAATTTTCACCTCATGCCGGAGCAAAGCAATCCGGTATCGGCTGTGACAAGTCAAAATACTCTCTTGATGAATACTATGACATCAAGTTCCTGTCAATGATTCCGTAGGAGGCAGATGTATGAATAACAAAAAGATAGATTTGCTCGGCTGGGGCGATCCGTTTTTGGATTTGGTTGTTGATATTGACCGGCTGCCGGAGTCAAATACAAACTGTCCCATGCATGAGCGCTGCTTTCAGGGCGGCGGAAATGTTGCAACCGCGCTTGTTGCGGCGGCACGGCTCGGAATGAAAACGTCGCTTATAGGCTCGGTCGGTGATGATTTATTCGGAAAGCTTTCACTGGCGGATTTGGAGTATAACAAGGTTGATACTTCAAGGATGGTTGTGCATAAGGACAAAAAAAGCAATTTCAGCGTTTGCCTTTCGGAGCGTGCGGTTCACGGCAAGGAGTTTATTGTCGGTCACGGAAATTTTGAGGATTTGGACGGGAGGTTTGCGGATGAGGAATACATAAAGTCCGCAAGAATGCTGCATACGGGGTATATTACGCCGGCAGCCGTGAAGGCGTGCGAATATATGCACGAAGCCGGCGGAAAGGTAAGCATTGACGCACCGTACTACAAGCCGTTTGTGTACGAAAACTACAGGCATTTTGATATTTTCATAGGTTCGGAAATGTATTATGATGCAATGTGCGGGGCAAACGGATACGATGCCGCGGAATATGAAAAAAACATGAATACAATCCGCGCGGAGGGCTGCGAAATCGTTATTTTCACGTTTGGTGAAAAGGGCTGCCGCGGAGTGTATGCGGATAAGTATTTTGAGCTTCCGGCGATAGAGGTGAAGGCTGTGGACACAACGGGAGCCGGAGATGTATTTCACGGTGCTTTTGACTATGCCTATCTTCAGGGCTGGGACGCGGAGCGCTGCGCGAGGTTTGCAACCGGCGTTTCGGCGATAAAATGCACCCGCCCGGGAGGGCGCTCGGGAATACCGACACTTGGAGTACTTGAAAAATTCCTGGAAACAGGTGAGATAGATTACAGCGAAATTGATACACGTGTTGCGCATTATCAGCACGGAATTACGGTTTAAGGGGGTAGAAAAATGCTTGATTACAATGTGAAAATCGGTATTGTGCCGCTCAGACGCGACTGTACACCGAGACCGGGGCAGTTCAACTGGGAAATTGCCGAGGAACGCGGCAGAAAAACGGTTGAGTATATAAAGAATCATTTTACGACAGATTGCGTTTCATTTGTTGACCTCAAAGGAGTTATTGACGTAGAGGTTCTTTGGTCGTGTGATGATGTGGATAAGGTTGCGGAGCATTTCAGAAGCAATGGAGTTGACTCGGTATTTCTGATAGCCGCAAATTTCGGCAATGAGGAAGCGGCAGGCGAGCTTGCAAAAAAAGTCGGCAAGCCGGTTCTCCTTTGGGGTCCGCAGGATGATGCACCGGACAAGGGTGACGGCATGCGTTACACCGACTCGCAGTGCGGACTGTTCGGCATAAGCCGTCAGCTTATGCGCATGAATGTTCCGTTTACATACATTGAAAACTGCCCGGTTGAGGCAAAAAAGCTTGCAGACGGTATTGACAGCTTTGTGAGAGTTACCTGTGCGGTAAAGAATTTTAAGGGGATGAGAATAGGACAAATCGGACTTCGTCCGCGTCCGTTCTGTTCCGTAATCTGTAACGAGGGTCAGCTCATGGAGGAGTTTGATATACATATGGTGCCGATTAACCTTGCTGTATTTCAGGATAAATATAATACTCTCGTGCGTGAACGCGCGGAGGAGCTTAAGCAGGGAGCGGATAAGCTGCGCCGCATGTACGATTTGGACAAGGCTTCGGACGAGCTTGCGGAAAAACAGTATGCGTTCGTGCTGCTGTTCCGTGAGCTGTTTGAGGAGTTTAAGCTTGACGCAATTTCCGCGGAGTGCTGGTCGGCGCTGCAGCTACTGGTGGGCGCTATGCCGTGTACCGCATACGGTATTCTTGCAGACGAGGGATATATTATAAGCTGCGAGGGTGACACTCATGCGGCAATGACGCAGGTGCTGCTCAAATCAATGTCACTCGGCAAAAAGCCGCCGCTGTTCGGCGAGTTCACAATACGTCATCCGGAGGCCGAGAATACGGAGCTGCTCTGGCATTGCGGTCAGTTTGCATATTCGGTTCACCGCGAGGATCAGCCGTGCAGATGTATGAATATGCGTGAAAACTTCGAGGCAAAGAGCAGCCATTATACGGTTGCGCGCATAGATCAGGATCACGGAAAATATTCGGTGATTGCCGGCGAATGTGACAGTGCGGAGGGACCGTACACGAACGGAACCTACATTTGGGCAAGGTTCGGCAATCTTGACGCATGGGAGCGCAAGCTCATCGAGGGACCGTATATTCACCATGTATCCGAGATTGAGGGCAGCTTTACAAAGGAAATCAAAGAATTCTGCAGGTATGTACCGAATATAAGGTTTGATACGGTTTAATAGGCAAATTTTTAAAAATACTGCGTTAAAAAGCAGCGCTATACTTTAGTCAAAGGAGATAAAAAACATGCGTTATACGTTAAAGGAAGTTTTGGATATTGCGGAAAAGGGCGGCTTTGCCGTTCCGGCATTCTGCGTTTACAATCTTGAAACGCTTATGGGTGCTGCAAATGCGGCAGAGGAACTGAATGCGCCGATTATTATACAGATGTACAGCCGTCTGTTCGATACGGAAACGGGAAAGCTGCTTTCGCCGGTTATATGTGATATTATGAACCGGCTGAAATCGCCTGTTGCATTTCATCTTGACCACGGCGCAGGTATACCGGAGTGTATACGTGCTATGCGTTACGGCGCAACCGGCGTTATGATTGATGCGTCAACGCTGCCGCTCGATGAAAATATCAGGGTGACCGCGCACGCGGTGGAGCTTGCACGTGAAGCCGGAGTTTCGGTTGAAGGTGAGCTGGGACATATCGGCTCGACACGCGATGAGAAGTGGGCTGCATACACAGAGGTTGCGGACGCTGTCAGATTCGTGAATGAATCGGGCGTTGACGCACTGGCAATTATGGTTGGTACGGCGCACGGTAAATATGTTCAGGCACCAAAGCTGGCAATTGACAGAATTGCGGAAATTCACGCGGCAACGGGGGCGCATCTTGTGCTTCACGGCGGCTCGGGTGTGCCTGATGACCAGATACGCGAGTCGGTCAGGGCAGGAATAAGAAAGATTAATTTCGGCACGGATGTGTGTTACTCATTTGTAGAGGGGTTCAAGGCTCTTGACCCGTTCGGCGCACCGCTTGATATTGTAATGTCAAAGGCGGCAGAGAACGTAAAGGCTTTTGCGGCTGAGAAGATAAAGCTTCTCGGTGCGGCTGAATAATTTTGTTGTGAGGTGTACGCTGAAATGAAGTACAATTTTGATTTGAAAGGAAAAATTGCGGTAATTACAGGTGCGGAACGCGGAATCGGATTTGAAATAGCAAAGGGCTTTGCACAGTCCGGCGCAAGCGTTGCAATAGCCGGCATGCGTGAGGAAGAATTTGAAAACGCAAAATGCGGGGTTGAAAGCGAGGGTGCGGAGTGCATTTGCATAAAGACCGACGTTTCGTGTGAGGATTCCGTAAAAAATATGGTAAAGCAGGTCAGGGAGCATTTCGGACGTATTGACATTCTTGTGAACAATGCCGGAATAAACAAGCTTTACCCGGCGGAGGAAATGCCGCTTGATGTCTGGAACAGTATAATCGGCGTAAATCTGACCGGCGTGTTTCTGGTCAGCCGCGAGGTTGCAAAGGTAATGCTGGAGCAGGGCGGCGGAAGAATAGTGAATATAACCTCGATGTCGGGACTTGTTGTGAATCCGCTGCCGCAGACGCAGTGCGCCTACAACAGTTCAAAGGCAGGCACAATCATGCTGACAAAGTGCATGGCGGTAGAGTGGGCACAGAGGGGCATCCGTGTAAACGGAATCGCGCCCGGCTTCATGCACACACCGCTTACGCAGAAGCGTTTGAGCACGCCGAACGACCCGGCAGTAAAGAAATGGATTGACGGGACACCGCTCGGCAGAGTCGGCGAGCCGACGGAGCTTGTCGGACTGGCACTTTATCTTGCCGGTGATACCGCAGGCTATACAACCGGTACGGTAATATCGGTTGACGGCGGATATACATGTCTGTAAAGGAGTGAAAGCTATGTTGGAAAATTTAAAGAAGAAAAACCCTGATATAAAGATTTATTCGGTATTTGACGAGGAGTTCCGTTCATTCGGCAGCGTGATTACGGAGCTTGATGCGGATGAGCTTGTAAGGGCAGGCGAAAAGCTTGAAATGCCGGAGAGCGGTGTAAAATATATGGCAGGTATGGACGAGTTTGAGAGCCTTGGCGGTGCGGAGAGTATAAAAAACGAGATATTCGGAACGCTGCCGACCGAAATCGGCTGCTGCTGGGGACACAGCTCTTTCCTGAATGCGACCGAATGGCATACGTCAAGTGAAATTAATATTGCGGTAACACCGCTTGTGCTCATACTGGGGCACAGATGGGATATAGTTGACGGTAAAATCGATTCTTCAAAATTTACCGCATTTTATCTTCCGAAGGGAACGGTAATAGACTGTTTTGCAACCACGCTGCACTACTGCCCGTGCCAGGTAAGTGACGAAGGGTTTATTTGCGTTGTCGCTCTGCCGAAGGGAACTAATACGGCACTGGAAACGGAGCTTAAGGATAAGCGGATTTCGGCAAAAAATAAATGGATTATTTGCCATACCGATAACAGCGCGGCAATTGCAAGGGGCATTAAGCCCGGAATTTCGGGGATTAATTACGAAATAAAGTATTAGAAGCAGGATATTGCGATATCTTTAATATTTGCCGAAATTGAAAAGGGGGTATATCAAAACGGTTTCGTTTTGATATACCCGCATTTTTTGTACCCATAGCATTTGATTATCAGCCTTTAACTGTTCCGTAATGCCTTCTTGTTTTGCCATTTTTGACACCGTATCTTTCAGAACATTGTGGCAGGTTTCGTCTATCTCCGCAAGGTGTTCCGGTAAATTGCCTTCAATCATTAAAGCTGTATAAAAAGATTTGTGATGTTCTTTCAAAAACTGTCTGCGTAATCTTCCGTATTTTCCGATTATGTATTTCTTTGTGTCGGGTATGGTTAAATCGGGAATATAATAGTCGCCGCATTTACGCTGCTTGGAGCATATTTTTCGCACAGCTTCTTTTTGTATTCCAATGTCAGTATCTTTGTAACTTGGCGGTTTTTAAGCCACGCTGCAAAGAAGATGACATCGCGGATATATTTTTCTGTTGTGTTTTCGCTTTTTTCCTCCTCGGTTAAATATTCTTTAAAGCTTAAAATTTGTTTATTTGTGATTTTTCTCATTTAAATCGGCTTCCTTTCGTAACTTGGAATAAAATAAGACCGAATACACAAGCCGCTTTTAGCCTGTATATTCGGGCGTTTTGGCATACTGCCGAATTTTATATTAATGTTTGCCTTTGTATAAATTTTTTTAATTCCCTTATTTCTTTTTCGATTTTCTCAAGCATTCTGAAAACATCGGTATTTGATTTTATATTCAGATTTGTGCAGCCGAGAAGATAATCGGTTGATACCTGAAAAAAGTCTGCCAGTTTTAAAATCGAGTAACTGTCCGGATTGGTTTTGCCTGTTTCATAGTTTGATAAAGTTTTTTGGTCTATTCCGGTTGCATGAGAGACATCTATTTGGCGCAAATCTTTATCTTCGCGTAATTCTCTGATTCTGT
>USAP01000009.1 GCA_900552775.1 uncultured Eubacteriales bacterium
GCCGAAAGACTCAAAAGCATGCACACCGCCAGGAAAATGCCGGTTAGTTTTTTCATCAAAGTCACTCCTTATACTCTAAAAATTTTTTTAATTTCGGTTCATTGCCTTCTTTTGTCCAAATCATTACAACAAGCTTATATCTTTGCGCGTCATCGGGAACCTCAACCACGCCTTCCTCCGTTCCGGCAATGCTTAAATCAAGTGTTTTTGTTTTTATGCTCACTATTCTTTCGGTTTCCCTGTCTATAAGCGCCGTGTAAATTACTCCTTCTGTATTTCTCTCCTTTTTGCGGTACCGCAGGGCATATACCGATGAAGCTCCGTTTTTTGTTACGGTCACCTCGACCGTACCCGGAAACACTTCGGGCTTTGTGATTTTTATGCTTCCTTCGCCCGACGCGCTCACGCTGTGATATGAATCGGCTTCGATTTCATAAATATGCCTGTCCGGCGAAAAACCATCAAGCGCCAAGCCGTTTAATTTGATTTGCGAAAGCTTCGGTTTTTCGGTGAAATCCGCGTTTTGTGAAACGCTCCACTCCGACAGAGGAACATAAACGGGCGCCGCCAACTCATGTAGGTATCTTTCCGGTGTAAACGCAACGCATATTTCCGTGTCCTTTACGTTTTCGAGATGCATTGCAAGCTTTCTGTAGCCGGTATTGGGGTTCTGCCCTTCGCAGACGGGCGATGAAGGCAGCGGTGCGGCGTCCATGACTTCAAACGTGCCGCCGCGCACAATTTCGGCTTTCAGCCTGTTGTCTCCCATACTCAGAAGCGCGCTTTTCCCGTCCTCCGATATCAGCGCCTGCGCCTCGGTGTGCATAAACCAATAAATTTCATTTTCCTCCGTGCTTTTTATTTCATCTGTGACCACCACTCTCCTTCTGCCGTCCGTAAGCATTATTCCGCGCTTTGCACTTTGTACGTAATCCTCATACGCACAGGTTGTATCGGTTATCGCAAACGCCTCGGAATATCCCGATTCGAACCTGTCTATATACGCATGAGCGTTCTCTGCCTGATCATACATTCTGCCGTCGGGATTAAATACCAGAACGTTGTGTCCCTCCGCTCTGTTTCTGTATTTGTTGAAAAACTTTCCCGGAAGGTTATAGTTTTCGTACCCGAGATCGGCGGCAAACCTGTCTCCCATAGAGTCTATGACAAATTCGCCTATGTCAAGATGGCCGTGAGCCGCCTTGTTGTTTCCCGCATGAAGTCCGCAAAAAAGCATTTCGTCCGTATTCCATGAGCTTCTCATTGTGACGGCGTCGGCGTTGTCATACTTTGCGTCCCGCCGCATAAACGCCTCGCCGCCGTTCGGATTTCCTTTGAAATAGAACAGCTCGCGGTAATTGGGCTCAATATTTTCTTTTTCCATCATATTATATCTGAAGCTTTTCAGATACGGCTGCGAAAACCTTTCCGCAAACCAGAAAAACTCTTTTGTATCTATTTTTTTCAGGGGCGATTGTCCCGCGTCGGAAAAATTGAACGTGTAAACCCCCGTCATTTCAACCGGATACAGCCCTGCCTTTGAGAAGCCCTCTATATCGGAAAGACCGTAATCCGTCCCCGCTGCCGTATTAAGGCTTTCAATACACTCAACAGCGGTTTCTGTGGCAAGCTGCCAATAGGCAACACCCTCATACCACGCCCCGTCGGGTCCGTATTCCTTAACGCCGCGCGCAAAGCTTCTTATTCCTTCGCAAAGCACCCTGTTTGTGTATCCGCTCTCGTCCTCATCACATATGGCAAGCGATGCCATAATCGCTCCGCTGCCGCATTCAAGAGTCCAGTTGTCCGCTTTTCCGAACGCCCACGTATAAACGCGCGATTTACCGTCGTTTCCGACAGCCACGCCGTCATATACATCGCACGTCGGCTTTAAGCCCTTATCGCAGAGCGCCTCGCGCATACTCCTTCTCTGTACGGGAGTAAGATAATCGTAAAGCCAGTCATAGCCCAAAGCCATGCCGTTCATAAACTGCCCCGTGTCAAGAAAATGATAAGGATTCCAGCTGCTCCACGATAAAAGCGCTTCAATCTCTCTCCATGCTCTGTCGGCAAATGAGGTTTCTCCCGTTATTTTATAAATAAGTGCGTTTTGCGAAACGATTTTTGCAAACTGCCCCGACTGCACTCTCATTCTTATGCCGTCTGTCGTTCCGTACACAATAGGCTCTCTTTTTGAATATCGTATCGTATCCGCTTTTATTTCTCTGAACCAGTTTCCCTTAATGCCGCCCGCATCTATCTCATCACGCAATGCCTCAAAGCCATCCGCGTCTGCAAAAAGCCTCGGATGACCGTTAGCCGGGTGAAGCCGCTTCACATCCGATACAACCTGCCCGTAGGCAAGCGAATCATATTGCCCCGTATCGGAGGCGCGCGCTGCCGTGCTTATCATAAGCGCAAGCGGCAATATTAAGCTTAAAATTTTTCTCCGCAACGCGGACACCTCCGTCACTCTGACGTGTAAGCCTTAAACTCGGTCAGGCTGAACCACCCTGTCTTTTGAATCGTGTCGCTTCCGTTGAGCTGAAGCCCCGTGCCCGTAATGCGCACGTATCTTGTCTTTGCTCCGCCGATATAGAAGTTTTCAAGCTCTGCGGATTCGCCGCTGCTTACTCCTTCAAATACCTTTGTCCAGCTGCTGCCGTCATTTGACGTTTCAACGCAGAAATGACATTTTCTCACCGCACCGCCGTAAAAAGCAAGGCTTACGTACTGCAGATCTTTTTCCTCGCCGAAATCAAATGTAATATCGGCAGGCATCTCACATGAATAGCGTGTATCAAAGTCATTGTCAAGTGTATTGGAAGGAATATTTGCAGCCTGAGGAACTCTCGATGCACTTACTTCTTTAACGTCAATTTCTACAAAGCCTTTATCGGCAAGCGATTCGGGGGGTACATTGAATTTTATGCCGTAAACGTTTGTGTAGTAATCGTTTTTAACTTTTATTTCTATAACACCGGGCCACTGTTCGGGATAATTTACCGTAACATCGCCGCTTCCTTCAGCTTCAACTTTCGGCATAGGTGAATCTGCTTTCTTTAATGCGTATGAATAGAAGCTCTTATTTTCATCAAAACCTTTAAGCTCATCACCGTCAATTTTTATGTTGTAAAGCTTGGGAAGCTCTCCGATTTTTACCTTCGAAGGATCGTCAAGCGTCCATTCCGCCAGAGGCTTGACCTCGGGATATTTTATTCCGCCCTCCATTTCATATACAAGAGGTGTAAAGCATACGCAAATATCCAGATCCTTAGCGCTTTCAAAATGAATTGCAAGTTTTCTGTAGTCTTTATTCTCATTCTGACCCACAACCTGCGGAGAAGTCTCGAGCGGCACTGCCGGCATAACCGTGAATCTGCCTTCTTCTGAAAGAAGCTTTGCTTCCATTTTATTTCCGTTTATGTTAAGTATCGCCGTTTTACCGTCTTCGGACAAGGTAACGTCTGCCTTGGTATTCATAAACCAATAGATCTCGTTTTCATTATCGCTTCTTACTTCGTCCTGAACTATTACGGACGTTCTGCCGTTTGTCATTTTAATTCCGCGTTTTGCACTGTTTACATAATCTTTGTATGCGCACGTCATATCGGTTATCGCAAAAGCGCTGACATCATTGCTCTCAAATCTTTCAAAAGTTGCATAAGCATCAAAATTCTGATCATAAAGCCTGTCATCGGGATTCATAAGCAGCGTATTATGCCCTTCCGCCCTGTTCCTGTATTTATTGAAGAAAGTGCCCGGAAGGTTATAATCTTCATACCCCAAATCGGCAGCAAATCTGTCTCCGAACGAATCTATAACAAACTGACCTATATCAAGATGTCCGTGATTTGCGGCATTGTCTCCGGCGTGCATTGCGGCAAAAAGCATGCTGTCGGTATTCCAGTTATTTCTCATTGAAACGGTTTCGGCAATTCTGTAATAAAAATCGCGTTTCATATCCGTTTCTCCGGCAACAGGTTCGCCCTTGCAATAGAAAAATTCTCTGAAATCGGGTTCTATGTTATCTCTTACCATGCGTTCATAACGCAGGTTGGCAAGAGCTCTGTCTCCGAGCTTATCGGAAAAATAGAAAAGTTCTTTTGTATCAAGCTGAGCGCTTGTAAGCTCGCCGGCATCGGAGAAGTTAAATGTATATACGCCCATCATGGCATAAGGATAGTATCCTGTTTCGGCAACGCCGGGAGAGTTTAAGAATCCATAAGTTTTACCCGTTGATGCTTCAAGTGACGTAAGCGCCTCAACCAAGGTCTCTGTTGAAAGCTGCCAATATGAAACGCCTTCATACCACGGTCCGTCAGGCGCATAGGCAAGTGCACCCATTTCCATACTCTTCATGGCATTTGTCATAACGTCAAGCGATACATCCCGTTCCTCATCGCAAATTGCAAGAGAAGCCATCATAGCGCCGCTGCCGCACTCAAGCGTCCAGTTGTCGGGCGTTTTCCATGCCCACTCATAATCCTTAACGCCTACGCCTCTGTATATGTCAAGTATCGGTGTAAGACCGTTTTCAACAACCTCCTCACGCAGCTTTTCTCTCTGCTCGGCGGTCAGCCAGTCGTAAAGCCAGTCATAGCCTATCGCAAAGCCGTTCATCATTTGACCTGTATCAAGAAAATGTGTCGGGTTCCAATCCTTCCAGTCAAACGTAGCTTCCATTTCTGTCCAGGCGCGTTCGGCATAACGTGTTTCACCCGTAAGCTTATACATAAAGCTGCAAAGCCCGACTATGGTGGCAATCTGAGCGCCCTGCTGTCTCATTCTGATTCCATCCGTAACGCCGTATTTTACCGGGGTTTTCTTCATCTGCGCTTCGGTTTCCGCTTTAATCTTGTCATACCACTGCTTTTTGACGCCGCCTGCGGCAATTTCGTTCTTTATCCTTATAAAATCGTCCTCAGTGCCGTAAATTCTCGGATGGCCGTTACCGGGATGCTTTGCCTCAACGGCCGCAAGAATCTGCTCGCCCGTGGGTCTGTCAAAATTCATCAAACCTATTATTGATTTTAAAAGAGCCTCATCTTCTCCCCACGTGTAATTTACTTCCGTGTTTGAAAAAATTATAAGTCCCGTGCTGTCAGTAAACAGTTTTTTCTCAAAAGCCTTCGCTGCAAACGATGCCGGAACAAAAAGTCTGCCTCCTCGTATTTGCGGTGCATGTGAAATTTCTTCGGTTTTTCCGTTACACACAACACTTTTGTCTCCCGCGGACAATATGTACTCGCTTCCCGAGGCAATAAGGCTTGTTTTTGAGGTTTCCGAATTCCATGAAACGGTTCCTCCAAAGTTGTCTGATGTAAATCTCAGCGGTACAAAAAATTCACCGTCTTTTTCAAAAGGGGAAACACTTTTATCGGAAGCGTCAATTTCTCCGACTTTTCCTTTTACTATAGCTCTCGGTGCTCCGGCAAAAAAACCGACTTTTGAGCCCATTACCATACTGACAATCTCATCACTTACCGAGTTTCCCGAAACGGATATATTCCAGTCGGTTTCGTTCATCTGCACGGGAGACAGCGGCTCGCTTCCCTCATAAACTTTCATATCGCTTATGTAAAATTCGGTTTTGCAATTTTTCTGTATTCCCGTTACATGTATGCGAAACTGAGTCATGTCCGTAAGCATATTCTCCAACGAGATATCCGCGGCTCTCAGTTTGTAATTTACAAAAATCGAATATGTCTTCTTATCAAAATCCATAGCTATTGAAATTGTTGAAAACTTTCCCTCCGGAAGCTGATAACCTATAGACGCAGTGTTTATATCAAGAATATTACCTTCAGTATCTATCCTGATAAGACCTTGTGACGTTCCGGCAGAATCATACACATAGAAAATTTTGCTTGATCCTGCATTGAAATCCGGTCTTACGGTAGCTTGCCAGACAACTTTTCCGCTCATAGCATTGTCAAACTTTTTGTGCATTAAACAGTCGTTTGAAGTTTTAATCTGAAACAATACACTCTTGTCAGAAGCCCTCGGCACCTCAACAACACCCATAAAATTACCCTTGTCGTTATAACTTGTTATGCTTGACGAGCCGGGCATGAATCCGTTGTCCACCGCATCAAATGTCTCGCCGTAATACCACTTGGGCTGTGATGCGGCAACAATGTTTTTAGGAAACACCGACAATGCCAGCGAGGCCGCCAATGCAACTGTGAAAAATCTTTTTATAAGTTTCATACTCTTTACATATCCTTTCTTTCAGATATTTGACACAGTAACTAATTTTTTATCTGTTACATTTATAATCTTGATACAATTTTACAATACTTTTTTTGAAAAATCAATGAGCTGAAGTGACTAAAAAAATTTTTTATGTCACTTTTGCTCAAAAAAATCCATATACCTTATCTAAAATCTTGTTATATTAAAAAAAAGATACAAAAACACTAACTGTATTTTTGCATCTTTAGTAATAATAGTTTTAAGTTATACCCAAATAATGTCAGATTTTCTCAACTTTTATAACGTTCGTGGTACCCGACACACCGTTTGTCATACCGCCCGTCATAACAATACTATCTCCCGGATTTAAGACAAGTGCTTCCTTTGCAACTCGTGAAGCATGATAGAAGAGAACATCGGTTGAATTAAACTTCTCACTCATAACAGGTATCACTCCCCATGAAAGCGCAAGTTTATACCACACACGCTTATCGGTTGTCATACCTATAATATCAATCGGTGCGCGGAATCTTGACACCATGCGAACCGTCATTCCCGAAACCGAGCTTACAACTATGGCTTTTGCCCCTATTTCTATTGCCATGCCGCAAGTTGCATGCGACAAGGCGTCAACAGTATTTCTTATTTCAAAGTCACTGTTTTTAAAACGTTTTTCGTAATGTATATGTTTTTCCGTTTCTTCAACTATTTCCGCCATGGTCTTAACAGTCTCCGCAGGGTATTTTCCGGCAGCCGATTCGCCGGAAAGCATAACGGCGCTCGTCTCGTCATATACGGCGTTTGCCACATCGGATATTTCGGCTCTTGTCGGGCGCGGATTGTGTATCATGGACTCAAGCATCTCTGTTGCAGTTATAACCCTTTTCCCCATGAGTCTGCATTTTGTTATCAAATATTTCTGAACCGCCGGCAGCTCCGTAAAAGGAATTTCAACGCCCAAATCACCTCTGCCTATCATAATTCCGTCGCACTCGGAACCGATTTCTTCTATATTTTCTATACCGGTGCGGTTTTCTATTTTGGCAATGATTCCGATATCTTCTCCGCCGTTTGCTTTTAAAAATGCTTTCAAATCAAGAATATCCTGTTTTCTTGAAACAAACGATGCCGCAATATAGTCAACGTTGTTTTTTATTCCGAAAAGCAAATCTTCCTTATCCTGCTCGCTCAGATAAACCTGATTCAAAACTTTTCCCGGAAAGCTCATGCTTTTTCTGTCTGACAACTCGCCGCCGACAATGGTTTTGCAATATATGCGCTTTCCTTCAATTTTCTCCGCTTTAAAAACAACAAGTCCGTTATTTACTAAAATTTCATCACCGGGTTTTATATCGTTTACAAGACCCGGATAGCTTACAGAAACCTGAGTTTCGTCTCCCTCAACGTCATCGGTTGTGAATACAAACGGCGCTTCGTCTTCAATTTTCACTTTTCCGTTTTTAAATGTGCGTATTCTGTACTCGGGACCTTTTGTATCAAGCATAACAGCCACCGGAAGATTAAGTTTTTCTCTGACATGTTTAATAAGATTAAGTTTTTTAAGATGTTCTTCGTGTGAACCGTGCGAAAAATTCAGTCTTGCAACGTTCATTCCGTTTTTACACATCTGCGTCAGAACTTCTTCACTGCTGCTTGCAGGTCCTATTGTGCAAATTATTTTGGTTTTTCTCATGCTTTCATCTTCCTTACCATTTTTTTCAACTCTTATATTTTACCATAAATTTCCCGATATATCAATAAAAAAAGTAAATCTTTGCAATTTCTTAACTTTTATTTTCTAAAAATGCATTTAAATTGTTGACTTTGCCGTTCAAAAAATGTATAATATATTAAATGTGTACAGAAAGTTATTAAAAGGAGTTTTATAAATGGAGAAATTGGGACTTAATGAAATTCGTGAAAAATTCCTCAGCTTTTTCGAAAGCAAGGGACATTTGAGGCTGCCAAGCTTTCCGCTTGTTCCGCAGAATGACGCAAGCCTTCTGCTGATAAATGCCGGCATGGCTCCCTTAAAGCCGTATTTCACCGGAAAAGAAATACCGCCGAGAAGCAGAGTTACAACATGCCAGAAGTGTATACGTACGCCCGATATAGAAAGAGTCGGCAAAACGGCGCGCCACGGCACTTTTTTTGAAATGCTCGGCAACTTCTCCTTCGGAGATTATTTTAAAAACGAAGCAACAGCCTGGGCGTGGGAGTTTATAACAAAAGTTCTGGAACTTCCCGAGGACAGGCTCTGGGTTACAATATATGAAGATGACGATGAAGCTTTCGAAATCTGGACAAAAAAAGTTGGCATTCCGGCAGACAGAATAGTTCGCATGGGCAAAGACGACAACTTTTGGGAAATCGGTCAGGGTCCGTGCGGCCCCTGCTCCGAAATTTATTTTGACAGAGGTCCCGAGCACGGCTGCGGAAGTCCGGATTGCGCCGTAGGCTGCGAATGCGACAGATTCGTTGAATTTTGGAACCTTGTGTTCACTCAGTTTGACAAAGACGAAAACGGGAATTACAACCGCCTTGCTCACCCAAACATAGATACCGGTATGGGTCTTGAAAGAATCGCCGCAATTATGCAGGATGTTGACAATCTTTTTGAGGTTGACACAATCAGAAACATTATGAAACGCATTATTGAGTTTACGGGCGTTAAATATCACGAGAACGAAAAGACAGACGTTTCTCTCCGCGTTATCACAGACCATATAAGAAGCACAACATTTATGATTTCGGATAATATTTCCCCTTCAAACGAAGGCAGAGGATATGTTCTGCGCCGCCTCTTGAGACGTGCAGCACGCCACGGCAAGCTTTTGGGCCTTGACAAACCGTTCCTCTACAAAATTGCCGATACGGTAATTGATGAATCAAAGGGCGCCTATCCGGAGCTTGAAGCCAAGAGAGAATACATTAAAAAAATCATTAAAACAGAGGAAGAACGTTTTGACGAAACAATAGACACGGGACTTTCAATCCTTTCATCGTATATTGATGAACTGCGCGCCGAAAACAAAACAATTTTAGACGGCGAAAATGCATTCAAGCTTTACGACACTTACGGCTTCCCCATTGACCTTACAATCGAAATCCTCGAAGAAAACGGCATGACAGTTGACAGAGACGGATTTGACCATGAAATGACAGAGCAGCGCGAACGTGCAAGAAATGCCCGCAGTGTCGGCGATGAAGCAGGCTGGAGCGAAGACATTTTCTCTACGCTTCCCAAAGACAGTGTAACTGAGTTTACAGGATATGACAATCTCGAAACAACTGCACATGTTACCGCCATTGTCTGCAACGGCGAAATAGTGGATTCGGCAAACGATGGTGCGGACGCTGCAATTATAACCGACAAGACAGTATTTTACGGAGAAAGCGGCGGCGAGGTGGGAGATCACGGCACAATGTTTGCTCCCGGCTTCAGCGGTGATGTTTTCGACTGCAAAAAGCTGCACGGAAACAAAACAATTCATTTTACCACAATAAATGAAGGCAGCATATTCGTAGGTGATGAAATAAAGCTTTCGGTAGACAAAAAAGTACGCCGTGCCGTAGCCCGCAATCACAGCGCAACACATCTTCTTCAGAAAGCGCTGCGTGAAGTTCTGGGTGAACATGTGGCTCAGGCAGGTTCTTTTGTAAATTCCGAAAGACTGCGCTTTGACTTCTCTCATTTTGAAGCAATGACTCCCGAACAGATAGCGGAAGTTGAACAGCGTGTAAACAATGCAATTTTCGAAGCAATGCCTGTTACAAAAGAATACATGTCAATGGACGATGCCAAAAAGACAGGGGCAATGGCTCTGTTCGGCGAAAAGTACGGTGACACGGTACGCGTTGTAAAAATGGGCGACTACAGCACCGAGCTTTGCGGCGGATGCCATGTAAACAATACAAGCGAAATAGTTCTCTTTAAGATTCTTTCGGAAAGTTCTGCCGCTGCAGGCGTACGAAGAATCGAAGCAATAACGGGCGAAGCTGTTTTAAACCAGCTTAACGCTTTCGGGAAAGCTATCTCCCACCTTGCGGATATCATGAAGGTAAATCCCCATGAACTTGAGGAAAGAGCAAGAAACTTTATCGAAGAGATGAAGAATAACGAAAAAGCACTTGCTAAGCTTAAATCAAAAATGGCTCTCATGCAGCTTGACAATATACTTACAAATGTTAAAACTGTGGACGGCGTAAAAATTGTATGCGCTCAGATTGACGGACTTGACAACGATACGCTTCTTTCCATAAGCGACAGAATAAAAGAAAATCATCCGTGTTCGGTTTCCGTCCTTGCCAGCGTAACCGACGGCAAAATCCTGTTTGTTTCAGCTGCTACAAAAGAAGCTGTCGCAAAAGGCGTTCACGCGGGTAAAATCATTAAAGATGTTGCAAAAATTGTCGGAGGCGGCGGCGGCGGAAAGCCTGACAGCGCACGCGCGGGCGGCAAAGATATTTCAAAAATAGACAATGCTCTTGCAATAGTTGACGAGCTTGTTGCGGAACAGATAAAAAAATAAGGAAGTGATATCATGAACAATGATTGCCTTTTCTGCAAAATAATCAAAGGCGAAATACCTTCAAAAAAAGTATACGAAGATGAATATGTCTATGCGTTTTACGATATTCAGCCTCAGGCTCCCGTTCATTTTCTCGTAATTCCCAAGAAGCATATTTCGTCGGCAAACGAAATTGATGAAAATAATTCAATTTATGTTTCGAAATCCTTCGAAGCAATCCGAAAAATTGCCGCGGAGCTCGGAATTGACAAGGACGGCTACCGCGTTGTAAACAATTGCGGCAAAAACGGCTTGCAAACCGTTCCGCATCTGCATTTTCATGTCCTTGGCGGAAGAAGCCTTCAGTGGCCTCCGGGATAAGTAAGAATAATAATAAAGCTGTGACGTTTTTCCGTCACAGCTTTATTTTACACTTTTCTTTTATTTTACACTCTTCAAAATACATATTTTCAAGCGAAATCCATTTAGTAAAAAACATATCGGCATTTTGAGGATTTCTTTTCAAAATACGTTCTTTCTGCTCAAGCGGAAATATATCGAGAAAAACGGACAAATCATAAAAGCCGCGCAAAGCTTCATGCATACTGTACGAGCCTTCGACTATATTAAGTCTTTTTGGCTTAACAAGCACCGGCTTTAAAAGCGTCATGGTTTTACAACAGAACGGTCTGTAAGAAAACGGCTTATTATCACAAAGCTTTGACAAAACCTCATCATAAAACCTCTCGTAATCCACATTTCCGCCGGGTACTGACAGTCTTTCTTTCGTTCTCTGCTCGGGCCGCAAGAAAAAATCATCCATATGAAAAACATTTGCGTCAAAAATATCGGAAAGTTTTTTGGCAAGCGTGGTTTTCCCGGAAGCACACGGACCGTCAATTGCCACTATGATTTTTTCCTTATTTTCAAGTAAATCATTTATTGCTTTTTGAACACGTTCCATTTTCATCATTTCTGTTTTTTGTGTACATAACATATTTTGTTTTTCCGAGCGCGGTCATAATTCCGGGAATCATAACAAATTGAAGAATGATACCGGGAATCGCCGTTAAAAATGCGCCGGACACAAACGTCTCCCACGTAAATGCGCCGTGCAGCAGAATAAACATAGCTGTTCCCCACACGATTCTTCCAGATACCGCAGCAATGCAAAGCGCACGAAGCAGCGAACGCATGCATTTCCATTTGGAGCGCCCGTACAAAAGCCCCGACACGAAGCCGTATGCGGCAAGTTCAAATGCCATCGCCACAGCCTGCGGAAACATCGGAGGCATTGAAAATAATGCCGATCTCATAAGCGGCAATATAAAACCCGCAAAAAGCCCGTACTGCCATCCGCATATAAGTCCGCACAGGAAAACCGGGAGATGCATTGGCAAAAGCATATTCCCAACTTTTTGAATTTGCCCTGTAAAAAAAGGCAGCACAAAACCTATAGCAATAAACATTGCCGTAAGGAAAACTTTTCTGAGAGAATCTTTCTTCACAAAAACACTTCCCCTATCTGAAATTTTTATCAAAGCATTTCTTCCATGCCTCGGCTATAAGCATATGTCCCGCCGCCATCGGATGCACCCCGTCAAACGTCCAGTATGAAGGGTCATCATAAAGCTTTAGAGCATCGTCAAATACCTTCTGAAGCGCTATGTACGGCAAACCGTATTTTTCGGCAATTCCGATTGCCTCCTCCTCGCGCAGCTTGACTTCTCTCCTGAATTCGTCAAAATGGTCTTTTGTGGCTTCGGCACAAAGCACAAAGGGCGTCAGAATCATAATCTTGATATCGGGCAAAGCCGCTTTAATCTCGGAAATGAGCAAATCGTATACCATGCCGAATTTTTTTGCGTCCACCCCGTTTTTGGTGTCGATTTCATGCCATACATCGTTTACGCCTATAAGTATGCTCATCACATCGGGCTTTAAATTGATGATATCCGCTTTTATTCTCGCATACACGTCGACTATTCTGTTTCCGCTTATACCGCGGTTTACAAAACGGTATTCGCCCGGATATGCGGCGCCCAAAAGTCCTGATGTGATTGTGGGGTATCCGTGTCCCATATTGAATGATGAATCACTCTCGCGCACACGTGAAGCGTCCGTTATGGAATCCCCCTGAAATAATATTGTTTTCATAGCATTATCTCCTTTATTTTTTAAATATTAAAAGCTGCAGCACAGCTGCGCATTCCCTTATGCAGCACTGCGGCAAAATAATTGCGTCGGTATTTGAATGTATGTGTGCGGCTTCGCTTATGCCGGCAAGCTTAGCAAGCCTTTCCGCGCGAAAAACATGAAAATCGTTTGTAACAAATACGGCTTTAAAATCATCTTTCCCAAGTGAAGCTCTTATTTTTTCTTTCGAAAACGAAAAATTTTCAAACGTGCTCTTTGATTTGTCTTCAACTATTATTCTGCCTTCATCGATGCCGTTTTCAATAAACCATTTTTTCATAGCCGAAGCCTCGGTAATATCCTCTCCCGGGCCTCTTCCTCCGCTCACGCATACAACGCAGTTTTTGTTTTCGTCAAGATATTTCAAAGCGGCTTTAAGCCTTCCCGAAAGAGCTCTTGAAGGTTCGCTTCCGTGAAGCGCTGCTCCGAGAATTATTACCGCGTCCTCCCTGCCGGTTGTATTGTCCTTTTTGCCGTAACACTCCAAAAACACACAGCAGGCAAACACCAGGACAAGGCACGCCGAGGCAAGATAAAAAGCCGCGCGGAATTTTCCGTACAGTATGGGAAGCAGCAAAAAAAGCACTCCCACGGCATATACCGCCGCCGTTCCGAAATTAAAGTTTGTAAGGCATGTCAATACAATGGAATACACAAAAATCAGCACTGAAATAACCCGGCATATATTTTTCATAGTTTATCTCCATGTATAAATTCTAAAATATTATAACACAATTTTTTCAAAATCAATTATAAATCAACCTAAATCACGGCAAATTCTGTCAAACACAGGCTTAAGAAACTTTACACATACTTGAAGCATTATACCCGACAAAACAATTGTTGCCACAGTGCAAGCGCCGATTTTTCCGCCCATGATCATACCAACGGCAACAAAAGCGATATCAAGTATTATGCGCACGTTTTTTACGGAAAACTTATTCCTGTCAACAAATGCAAAAGTGAGTGCTTCATAAGGACCTCTTCCAAAATCCGCAACCGAATACAACGCCGAGCCGAAAGAAAGAATGGCTATTCCCAAAATCATCAGCAGAAAGTTTAAAACCCCTGAATCGGTATACACAAGATAAGGTTCAAAAAAATCAATGCAAAAGCTGTATACAAGCTGATAAATAATGGTTCCGACGTGTATTTGCTTTCTGTCGTAAAACAAGCAGAAAACAACCATTAAAACCGCCGCAATAAGTGAGGCCTGTCCAAGCGTTATCGGCAATACTTTTGCCAGTCCCTGCCAAAACACCGCCAAAGTTGCACTGCCGAATCCGGCATGTATAGCCAAATCTATTCCGTATGCCGCAATAACCGTACCTACAATAACTGTTAAAATTTTTAAAATTATCTTCTTTATATTCATTTATGCTCCTATTTAATTTACTAAATCGTGAAGCCATTTTTTGTTTCTTATGCGTATTGTTCCGAGAACAAATTTTATTATCTCCTCAATGAGCGTGCTTGCAAAAACAAACGGAAGAGGAAGCTTTAAAACCATGCCCGTAACAAGAGCACACGGTATTCCCACAGCCCACACGCCGAGCACATCCAGCAAACATGAAAAGACTGTATCTCCGCCGCCGCGGAAAATTCCGACAATTACAATAAGATTATAGTTTTTAATCGCAAGCGCCGCACCCAATATGGTTATAAGTATTTTGGCATACGCGGCAGCCTCCGGAGACACCGCAAAACAGCTTATAAATGCCGGCGCCGCAATAATCATAACAGCTCCGAACAAAAGTCCGCTGAGAAACGCCAGAACACAAAATTGAGCTGCGCCGAAAAAGGCTTTTTTTCTTCTGCCTATTCCTATTTCCTTGCCGATTATAACAGCCACTGCGTTTGCCATACCGAACGCAAAAACGCTTGAAAGCTTTTCCGCAAGCGACGATATATTAACCGCAGCAACCGCCGTTGTTCCCTCCTGAGGTGAGTTGCCCGTACGTGCATAAATAATAAAATAAACCGAAACTCCTATGGACCAAAGCCCCTCGTTTAATATAACGGGCAGCGAAGTTTTTATAAACTGCTTTACAAATGCGCCGCTGAACGAGAAATAATCCGATAATTTTTCTCTTAAAAAACCTACTTCGCGTAATGTTAAAACATAAATAATTAAAAACTCCACAGCTCTTGCCAAAAGGGTTGCATATGCCGCGCCTTCAACACCAAGTTTCGGAAATCCGAATTTACCGAAAATAAGCAAATAATTAAATACAGCATTAAACCCGATTGCCGCAACGGATGCCACAAGCGGAATTTTTACTTTTTCCACGCTTTTTACAAGTGACGCCGCTATCAGCGTTGCCGCTGTAAGAGGATATGTAAACGCAACGATCTTCAAATATTTTATGCCAAGTTCAATTACAGCCGCATCTCTCGAAAAAATATGCATAATTGCTCCCGGCGCAAAAAACGCCGCAATTCCGAAAAGAATCCCCAAAGGCATGGCTATAAGTATACACAAACCAAGTGTTTTACGTATACCGGTAAGGTCACGTTTGCCCCAAAACTGAGCTAAAAACACGCCCGAACCGCTTACCGTACCAAACACGAGTAAATTGTACACAAAGAAAAACTGGTTTGCAGAATTTACAGCCGCTATTGCCGTATCACCCAGCGCACCTATCATCAGGTTGTCAATAAGATTTACGGAAACCGATATAAGGTTTTGTAAAGCAAGCGGCACTGCCATTATAAAAAACAATTTTAGGATATGTTTGTTGAATCTGAATTTCATTTGTACTCTCCGATTTTTAGACTGTTTTTTATTATACATGATTATGAAGTAAAAATCAATCCTTTTTCTCCAAAAAAATCGGCACATTCCAAAATCTGTGCCGATTTTTTATAAATTTTGAGTTTTGCATTTTTATGGCAACCAAAATTCAAATATTTTCACGATTTCTTTTATACTCTTTTATGCCGTCAAGCACGCTGTACGGAATACGTAAATTTCCGTATCCGACGCCTATTGATATATGCGGTTTGTTTTTCCCGTGAAAGTCCGTTCCGCCGCTTACAATAAGACCGAGCTCGCGTGCCATTACATTGTATTTTTCAAACATCTGCGGAGTATATTCCGTGTAATACCCTTCAATGCCGGCAAGCCCTTCTTTTTTCAGTTCCTTCAAGAAAGCATAAAGTTCTTCATCGCTTTTTCTCATGAGATGCAGGTGAGCGCAAAAAGCCGCACCTCCCGCTCCGTTTATAAGCTGTACGCATTCCGGTGCCGTTAAAAGCTGACGCCCGCTGAAACAAGGTCTTCCGCTGCCGAGATATTTATCAAACGCTTCTTTGACCGAACCTATCATCCCTTTTTCAACCATTGCACATGCAAAATGAGCACGTCCCAAAATTGAGCCGCCGCAAAAACGTTTCGCATCTTCAACCGAAATATTAAAACCCATTGCGCGGAGTTTTTCTGCCGTTTCTTCATTTCTTTTTTCGCGCATTATTAAAACTTCTGCCATTTTGGCTTTAAATTTTTTCTCATTCGGGTCAATCAAATATCCGAGAATATGCGTTTCTGTATCGCTTATCGCAGAAAGTTCAACACCGCTTACAACTTCAATTCCGATTTTGTCTCCCTCGGAAAGCGCTTCTTTTATGCCGTCTGTGCAATCGTGATCTGTCAGCGCAACGGCTGCAAGTCCGTTTGCTTTTGCGTGCCGCACAAGTTCGGATGGCGTCATTGAGCCGTCCGATTTAATTGAATGTGTATGTAAATCAATATATTTTTCCATTTCAATCAAACACCGCTGTATGCCGCAAATCCGCCGTCAACCGGAACTACAACACCGTTTACAAAGCTTGATGCTTTTTTGTCAACAAGCCACAAAAGGGTGCCTATGAGCTCTTCCGGCTCGCCGAATCTCTGCATCGGCGTCTGCGAAATGATTTTCTTGCTCCTCTCCGTGTATTCCCCATCTTCACCTATAAGGAGAGTTCTGTTCTGATTTGTAAGGAAGAATCCGGGTGCTATTGCGTTAACGCGTATTCCCACTCTCGACATATGAACCGCCAGCCACTGGGTGAAGTTTGAAATAGCTGCTTTTGCGCCGCTGTATGCAGGTATTCTTGTAAGAGGGCAAAAAGCGTTCATTGATGAAATATTTATTATAACGGCATCTTCTTTATCAAGCATATCTTTTGAGAAAACCTGCGTTGGAAGAAGAGTTCCTATGAAATTCAAATTGAAAACAAATTCAACTCCCTTGGAATCAAGGTCATAAAACGTTGCAATTTCACTGTTTTCAATATCCTCCGGGAAAAGATAATCCTTTGTTGTTGTACCTTTGGGATTATTTCCTCCGGCACCGTTTAAAAGGATATCGCATTTTCCGAGTTTGTTAAGAACGGTTTCGTGTGCTTCTTTAAGGCTTTCAAGTTCCAAAACGTTTGCCGCAACACCGATGGCTTCGCCGCCGGCAGCATTTATCTCATCAGCAACCTTCTGTGCCGCCTCCTGCCTTAAATCGAGTATGGCAACTTTGGAACCGCTTTCAGCAAGCGCTTTTGCAAACATTGAGCAAAGTATGCCGCCGCCGCCCGTTACAACCGAAACTTTTCCTTTTAAATCAATTTCAAATGGTAATGACATAACTAAATTCCTCCAATAATTTTTATCTGAATACAGTATATCACAGCGCTTACATTAAGTCAATATTTTTTCTTTTTTTATGTTAAAAGCTCTTGATTTATTCCAACAAATGAGATATAATAAAAGAAAATTGAATTATAAGGAGACAGTGACATGAAAATTGCACTTATTAACGAAAACAGTCAGGCCGCTAAAAACGAGCTTATCTGCAACACTCTCAAAAGCGTTGTTGAACCTTTGGGACATGAAGTTTTAAACTTCGGTATGTACACAGCTGAAGACGAAGCTCAGCTTACATACGTTCAGGTTGGTCTTTTAACGGCTATTTTATTAAATTCAAAAGCTGTTGACCTGGTTATCACAGGCTGCGGCACAGGCGAAGGCGCCATGCTTGCCTGCAACGCATTCCCCGGAGTTCTCTGCGGACATGTTGTTGACCCGACTGACGCATACCAGTTTACACAGGTAAACAACGGCAACGCCATCGCAATGCCTTTTGCAAAGGGCTGGGGCTGGGGCTGCGAGCTTAACTTAAGCTACGTATTCGAAAAGCTTTTTGTTTCCGAATGGGGTCAGGGATATCCGCGTGAGCGTGCGGTTCCCGAGCAGCGCAACAAGAAAATTCTCGATGATGTAAAGAAAATCACTCACCGTGATATGATGTCTATCCTCAAAGATATCGACAGAGACTTCTTAAAGGCTGCCGTAAGCGGCGAGAAATTCTCCGAGCTTTTCTTCAAAAACTGTAAGGATGACGAGATTGCAGCTTTCATAAAAGACGTTCTTGAAAAATAAATAAGAGGTATAAAGGGTTGCGGCAAAGCATGGTTTTTTTGCCGCAGCTTTTTTTGGGGAGTAATGTATAATGGTCAAAATAGGCAACGATTGGGACAATATTATAGGCAAAGAGTTTTCAAAGCCGTATTATCTGAAGCTCCGCCTTTTTTTAAAGGAAGAATATTCGCATCACACGGTTTATCCCGATATGTACGACATATTTTCCGCTCTTGCCGCAACGCCGTATGAAAAAGTAAAAGCGGTAATCATCGGGCAGGACCCGTATCACGGAGAGGGGCAGGCTCACGGAATGAGCTTTTCCGTAAAGCCCGGAACGGATATTCCTCCTTCGCTGAAAAATATATATAAGGAAATAGTCTCCGAGCTCGGGGGTTACATTCCCGACAACGGCTATCTCATGCCGTGGGCAGAGCAAGGCGTTCTTCTTTTAAATTCCGTGCTGACGGTGCGCGCAGGTATGGCAAACTCGCACAGAAACAAAGGTTGGGAGCAGTTTACGACAAAAATCATCGAATGCTTAAACGGCCGCCGCGAGCCGGTGGCTTTTCTTCTTTGGGGCGCAAACGCGCGCGAAAAAGCCGCATTGATTGACACAACGCGGCACCTGTGCCTTACGGCGGCACACCCGAGTCCGCTTTCGGCTCATAACGGATTTTTCGGCTGCGGCCACTTTAAAGAAGTGAACGAATGGCTGTTAAAAGAGGGTAAAACGCCTATAGACTGGCAAATCCCCTCGCTTAAGCTATAGGGCTTTTTTGCCGTTGCGCGTAAGCGTGCGGTATTCGCGCGGAGAAACGCCCATGTATTTTTTAAAAACTCCGCCGAAATAGTTGCTGTTTGAAAAGCCCGTTCTCGCAGCTATTTCCGTCACGGACATACCGCCCGCGTTTAAAAGCTTTGCCGCCTCGTTTACCCTTACGCCGTTTATGTATTCGGCAGGGCTGAAGCCTATTGTTTCTTTAAACTTTCTGCAAAAATGCGCGTGACTTAAAAAGAAAAGCTCTGAAAGACTTTTGCTTGTGATATCATCGGCATAGTGCCTGTCGATATAATCGGCTATATCTGTCATGCTTTTTGACACAAGGTCGGGCGACCCGCCCAAAACAGCATTGCTTTCGGATATTCTGCAAAGATTTATAATAAGTGTGCAAAGCAGCGACGCCAGCAGCTGTTCCGAAAGAATTTCACTGTTTTTTCCGTATTCATGGCACATATCGGAAAGAATTTTTTCGATTTCGCTGCGTCTTATCGGCGGCACGCGCAAAACGAAGGAGTGAAAGCACGTCTGCGCGGCTTCGGCAACCTTCGGCGGCAAAAGATGCCCGTCAAAATAAACATGAAAACATTCGGAAATCTTCCCTGCGGCGCGATGCTTTACCTCGGGAGGGATAAGCGCCATATCGCCGGAGGTTATTCTGTATTTTTCATTGTTTATATAATAATTTCTGTCTCCTCTTGCGAGATAATATATTTCATAATGAGGATGCTTATGCATGCGTGCCATATTTACGATTTCTTCTTTTTTTGATTTTGTTTTTTTTGCAAGTATACCGGGCATTGCTCTCACCTCGGAATAAGTATAACATATTTACTTTAAAAAGTAAAGAAAGGATTATTTTAAATGAGAATAG
>USAP01000010.1 GCA_900552775.1 uncultured Eubacteriales bacterium
AGCTCACGGATGCGGATCGTCTGCTCCTCTGCGCTCGGTGTCTTCGCGGGCGGTGTATTTCGGCGTATGCTGCGCCAGTCCGCCAGCGTGTAGTACGCAATGCCGAGCTGCTGTGCATCAAGAACCATATTGCAGATAATGGGTGAAATAGCGGAGCCTTGCGGTGTTCCTGTTTTTGTCGGGAACAGAACCTTTGTTTCTATATATCCGCATTCAAGCCATTTCCTTAGTAATTCTTTGTCCATAGGAATATTTTTGATTATCCACTCATGGCTGATATTATCGAAACATCCTTTAATATCACCCTCTAAAACCCATTTTGGTGACTTTGCCTTGTTCAGACTGGTAAAGCATTGTTCAATAGCGTCCTGCGTACAGCGTTTTGCTCTGAACCCGTAGGAATTCGGGTCTGCTGTAGTTTCCGCTATCGGCTCTAATGCAAACTTATACAAGGTTTGCATTGCCCTGTCTGTCATTGTTGGAATGCTTAATGGTCTTTTCTTTCCGTTCTTTTTTGGAATATAGACTCTTTTTAAGGGTTGCGGCGTGTACCCACGCCTTTGTAATTTGGAAATTGCAGTAAACTTTGCCGAAGCCGTCAGCCATAGTTCACCGTCAACTCCTGCTGTGTTTTTTCCTGCATTTTGAGTAACTCGCTTTACTGCCAATGCTTTAGCGTAAAACGAATGAGTGAGTAAATACTGCAAGGATTTAACTTTTCCGTATTTCTCCTCTTTGTAAGCCTTCACAATACGCATCTGAAGATTTTTAACGTAGTTTTCAGCCTTAGTCCAGTCAATCTGATACCATAGCTTTTCTGCGTCAGTAGCCGCACACATATTATTGTTCATTTGCTTTGCTCCTTTCAAAATTCTTTAGATTTTCTTGTGATTAAAAACCTTATGGAAGTCTGCCCGTTTTCACGTGAGATGACATTAAAATCTCTATCCGTCCCATTACAGAACGGCATTCGCTTTTTCCATATTCCTTTACCCGCACTCCCATAGGCTTTCCTTACGGTTTGCTTGCCCATTCGGGCGAGAATACGGGCTTACCTTGTTTCGCATAATTAACAAATTGATAGGTTAGGTTCTGCCTCTCCGCCGGCAGTCTTGTGTCCGTGTAACTCCAATGTGGAAAGAGTTATCCGACTGCACACCTTTTGGTTAGGGCTTATCAGCAACTTTAGCCCTTTCACCTTAACGACGTTTATCAGCAGTTCATTATATATTAACCATACTATCAAGCCTGCTCCCTAACCGCCTTGTTGCTGGCAGTAGCGGCTTTCCCTCACAGGTCAGCCTTAAGGGCTACATTTTCATATCAGCTTGCCACAGTATTATTACTAATACCGCAGTTGATATTAGGCTCAGTCAACGGAATGACTGGTTCGGTCAAGTAGCTTTGCCGAACAATTAATTATGCGACCTCAAGTCGCACCCACATATAAGTGTCAAATGTGCCTTTGGTTACATAGCGGTAAATATGCACTTTCTCGTTTGTATTGCCTTGTCTGATGATACGCCCGGCTCGCTGTAGGCTAAGTACCCGGCGCCTTGTCATATTTCTATGATAGGTTTCCGAATACTCGCCCCGGAACCGTGCTTACACCTCTCAATGTACACGGCTCCCCATTTATAAACTCAGTCTAATTTCCCACAGTGTAATTTCTTATGACATTCTCTGCATAAGGCAAGTGTTTTTCTTTGTCTTGCTATCATAAGCGTTTCCCAGAAGCTCTTGCCTTGAAGGTCTTTAAGCCTGTGAACGTGATGTATTTCTATCGGCGTATCTGTTCTGCCGCAGATTTCACATTTTCCAGCCTTCAACCTGTCTATAAGACTTGTACTGCTAAAATATTTAATATCGCATTGAATTTCGTCCTCATTTGGATAAAACGCCTTTTCCTGCCGCTTAAAACCTTGATTGTAAAACACTCTGACACATTCAACTCCTTTAGAATTTACAAACTTAACAGCAAAGTCTTTACCATATCTGAATTTGTTGATAATCTTGTGTATTGATGTTCTGTATTTTGTACCGTAGGTTTTGTACATACTGTATTCCAAAATATATTTGTAACTGTTTATTAACGAGCTGTTGTTGGCTATACAATAATAGTTATAAAACCCTCGTATCTTGCTATTGTACCAATCAAGAATTTCTAAGTCATCACAATCCTTTAATCTGTAAATTGCTTGCGGTTTCCATATTTCCTTTCCGTTTTGATATATGAATTTCATTGCACCCGCTTCTATCAAGCGTTTTTTGATTACATCGCTTGATACTTCTAAAACAACGCGTCCTGTGTAATTTCTTACCAGTCTGCCTATTTTGTCTCTTTTACTAAGGTTGCTCTGTCTGACTTTGATTTCAAAACTAAGGAATTTAGCACTTTTTTGAGCATTGGTAATAAGAGTTTTTTCTTCTGATAGCTCTAATTGTAGTTTTTCAAAGAGAAAATTCTTAAAATCTTCTTTAATCCTTTTACAATCATCCTTTGAACCAATAACTCCGCAAAGCCAATCATCAGCATATCTGACATAAAACAGGCGTGCGTAATCTTTGTCCATAGGGTCACTATGAGGAATATTAACTCTTTCTTTTTCTAACTGCCGTATAAGCGCAACAGCATTTTGTTTTTCCGTATCATCTGCGGCATTTTTCAATGCATTTCGTGCATTACGCAGATTAACTTCATTTTTGCGATATTCTGTTGTACGCTTACGTCTTTCGCCTTTATTAAAGCCTTTAATATATTCACTCACATATTTATCAAATTTATCCAAATAAATGTTAGCCAATATTGGACTGATTATTCCACCTTGCGGCGTACCCGAATAGGTATTATGAAAAGTCCAATCCTCCATATATCCCGCATTAAGAAACTTTCGTATAAGCCGCAGAAATCTTTCATCTTTTATGCGCTCACTCAAAATGTTTATCAGAATATTATGATTTATGTTATCAAAGAAGCCTTTTATATCTCCTTCGATAAACCATTTTACTCCTGTAAATGTCTTTTGAATTTTAGTAAGAGCTGTATGACAGCTTCTGTTAGGTCTGAAGCCGTGAGAGGTATGTTCAAAATATCCCTCATAAATTGCTTCTAAAATCATTTTAATAACTTCCTGAAGTAATTTATCATCAAAAGACGGAATACCAAGCGGACGCATTTTTCCGTTTTTCTTTGGTATATACGTTCTTCTTGCAGGTTTAGGCTGATAGCTTTCATCTTTGAGCGAAAGTATGATTTTTCGTATTCTTTCCATACTCATACCGTCAACGGTTTTATGGTCAGTACCTTTTGTCATACTTCCGTCATTTGAATAAATGTTTTGATACGCAATTAAATACATTTCCTCATTATAGAGTAAACGATATAAGCGTTCATATTTATAGTCCTTTTTATTACTGTGTTTTATTAGACTGATTAACACATTTTCAGGATTTCTCATAATGTATCACACATTTTCCTTTCTATAATGTTAATGTTATAAACTGTTTCCCTTCGCCGTGTAATAGCCGTTAACTATCTCTGACTACTATGGAAACTCCGTTACCATATCAAATATTCATAAGTCTTCTGCTTAATAGCTTGTATAATTTTACAAGCATTTTGACTTAGGTAATCCCCGTTTAGCAATATAATAACTGTTTGGCGCGTTTGGTTGTCGGATACGACTTCCATCCTTTTATGCTTATTGCATATACGTCGCAGTCTATCTCTGCCAATGCTCCTGAACAGCGGAACATCGGTACTGCGATATGACGATTTATAACTACCTTACGTCACAGTCCCGACACTGACCGTTTGGACTATCGTTCAACCAGTATGGGCTTTATCCTCATACCAAACTTTTCATCTTCCCATTCAGTCGCAGCTTGGTAGTTAGCTGACTTATGGCTTTACCGACGTGCTATGTTCCCTGATATTTGGTTTCCCTCACAGGTAAATCGGTTGATGATAAACACACCGTTTAATTTCCACCTCCTTTTAACGGTGTTGAGATACTTGTTTACTACCTTGCCATAGGTAGATTTATTATATCGCCTTTACGGGCGCACGTTCGAGGTCTGCCGGACGCCACGGACAATCAAGGTCGTGCGAGGCATAAAGCAGTTTTTGCACATTCGTTCCGGCACCCATTTTTGAAGTAGAGCCGAGAAGCACTCGAACATCACCGCTTCGCACTTTCTTGAATAATTCATCTTTTTTAACCTCTGTGTTTGCGTCGTGAATAAAAGCAACCTCATTTTCGGGTATGCCTTTTTGGAGCAGCTTTTCCCGTATGCTGTTATACACGGAAAATGTACCGTCATTCTTCGGTGTGGAAAGGTCGCAAAAGAGTAATTGCGTTGCTTTCTTATCTTTTGTTTCCTCCCATATATCATACACACGGTTTGCACATACCGATACCTTTGAGGTTTCATCATCGGGGAGCATAGGATTTATCATTCTTTGGTCGAGTGCCAATTTTCTGCCGTCGTTTGTTATTTTCAGCATATTGTCAACACTCGGATCAACAGTCCTTTTACGCACTTCCTCAGCTCGTTCGCCAAGCTCGGCTACCATATCTTTTTGGAATTGGGTCGGCTCTGCAACCTCGTTGTGATATTCAACCTCCGGCACGGGAAGTTTAAGCATATCCGCCGTCTGAATATCGGCAACCTCTTTGAACATTGCAATGAGTTCGGGCAAGTTAAAGAATTTTGCAAACCTTGTTTTCATACGGTAGCCGCTGCCTTCTGGTGCAAGCTCCATTGCCGATACAGTTTCACCAAAGGTAGACGCCCAGCTATCGAAGTGCTGCAAACCTCTGTCTTGGAGCGATTTATACTGCAAATACCTCTGCATAGTATATAACTCAACCATACTGTTTGAAACAGGTGTTCCCGTTGCGAAAATAACGCCCTTTCCGCCCGTAAGCTCGTCAAGATACTGCGTTTTCATAAACAGGTCGCTTGACTTTTGTGCTTCGGTCTGTGCGATACCGCCGACATTTCGCATTTTTGTGTAAAGGAAAAGGTTTTTGTAATAATGTGCTTCGTCCACAAATACTCTGTCAACGCCGATTTCTTCAAAGGTAACAACATCGTCCTTGCGTTCTTGGTCATTGAGTTTTTTTATCTTTGCTTCAAGTCCACGCTTTGTCTTTTCCATTTGCTTAACCGTGTAACGCTCCGCATTTTCGGTTTTCGCCTCGATTATTCCGTTAATAATCTCGTCAAGCTGATTTTGCAGTATTGTTTTCTGCCGTTCTGCCGACATCGGTATTTTCTCGAATTGCGAATGACCGATAATAACGGCGTCATAATCGCCCGTTGCAATTCTGCCGCAGAATTTCTTGCGGTTTTTCATCTCAAAGTCCTTTTTTGTTGCGACAAGAATATTCGCCGCCGGGTAAAGCTGCAAAAATTCGCTTGCCCATTGCTCGGTCAAGTGGTTGGGTACTACAAACAGCGATTTATTGCAAAGTCCGAGCCGCCGTGATTCCATTGCTGCCGCAACCATAGTCCAAGTCTTGCCGGCGCCGACCACATGACCGAGCAGTGAATTGCCGCCGTACATAATTCGTGCAACAGCGTCCTTTTGGTGTTTCCGCAGAGCTATTTCAGGGTTTATCCCATTGAAGGTTATATGGCTGCCATCATACTCACGGGGACGGATAGAGTTAAACCGAACATTGTAGATTTTACATAGATCATCACGCCTGTCGGGGTCTTTCCATATCCAATCCTCAAAGGCTTGCTTGATTGACGCCTGCTTTTGCTGGGCGATGGTGGTTTCCTTGATATTCAGCTTTGCAACCTTATTACCGTTTTCGTCATAAATATAATCAAAGATACGCACATCACGCAGATTAAGCGAATCCTCAATAATTTTGTAAGCACTGATACGGCTTGTACCATAGGTGTTGGTAGCCTTAACGCCCTTATCGGCACTCTTGCCTTGAATATTCCACTCGCCCGTAAGATTTGAATATTTGACCTCGATTTTGCTTTGCGCATAATAATTCGGCGAAAGAAGCTCAAACACAAACTCCTCGATATACTTTTCGGGTATCCAAGTCGTGCCGAGCTTTACGGAAATTTCACCCGGCGTTAAGTCTTTCGGCTGTACCTTTTCAAGATATTCCGCATTGACACGGTATTCGGAGCTGTCTTTTGAAAACTGCTCCGCTTGACTTAATTTTTCACGAACATTGCCCGAAAGGTATTCATCGGCAGTCAGATATTTCGGCTCATATTCCGGCGATATTTCGTGTTCGGGGTTTAAGAATATAACGCCGTGCAAGTCTTCATACAGCTGCTGTTCGGTTTTGCCCGATAATTTTTCCATAAAGGCAATATCTATCTTTGCCTTTTCCGCAAGCGACACCGCCAATGCTTCATCAGCCGTATCAACCTTTGTTACCTCGTGCTTTGCACGGATAGTCCGTTTTGTAAACATATCCGCTTTACGCTCAAGTTCGCCGTACTCGTCCAATACCTCTAATGAGCAGAGCAGAAAATAACTGCTGTCCTCCGAAAAGGCAAGAGCATTGCCACGGGAATTGATAAGCCCGTATTTCTTTGTGTAGTTATCATAAAGAGTGTTGAGCTTTGCCTGCTGTGCCTTAATTTCATCATCGGCATAGTTTTCCGTCTGATACTCGATTAAAGTCCTCACACAGTCCCGAAGCTCTATCATACCTTTAACACGGTTTTCAGCCGTTGCGTTCAGTTCTACCTTACGCATTATACTGTTTTCACGGAAATATATATTACCGTCAACAACCGTAAAACTGAAATTGCGAACATTCGGGTCTGCCGGGATAGTTACCTCCTCATCATTTGAAATATCGTCAAATTCATATTCGGTAATCTGTGCGTGTATGTTCTGAATTGCTCCGGCAAGCTGTTCGGCAAGTGAAATATCCTCATTCGGCTCACAGGTAAGGGTCGGACCGAAAGGACCGCTGACTTCTTTGAGTTCGCCCATAACCATATCGGGATTATCAAGAAAGTAACGGTTTACAAACTGCCCCTCGCTAAACTCACCGACTTCAACCCATTCGGACATTATATCCGTCATTCTTTCACGCTTTTGCAAGAACAGAATATCTGCCGTAACCTCTGTTCCGGCGTTTTTCTTAAAGGTGTTATTCGGCAAGCGAACAGCGCCGATTAAATCGGCTCTTTGAGCTATATATCTGCGCACCTTTGAAGTACGCTTATCCATAGTGCCGGAGGAGGTAATAAAGGCGATAACGCCGCCCGGTCGCACCTTATCCAAAGTTTTCGCAAAAAAGTAATCGTGAATAAGGAAATTATGTTTGTTGTATTTCTTGTCAAGCAGCTTAAAATCCCCGAAAGGCACATTGCCGATTGCCACATCGAAAAAGCTGTCGGGAAGTTCGGAATTTTCATAGCCTTGTATGGCAACGGAATTTTTCTGATAAAGCTGCTGTGCAATTCTGCCCGTTATACTGTCAATTTCCACGCCATACATTTTACTGCCGCTCATACTCTCCGGCATAAGTCCCATAAAATTACCTATCCCGCACGACGGCTCTAAGATGTTACCCTGCGTAAATCCCATATTGGAAAGCGCCTTATACATTGCCTTGATTACAACAGGTGGAGTGAAATGTGCAGTAAGCGTTGACGCTCTCGCTTGCTCATACTCATCGGGCGAAAGAGTGGTGTATAGCTCCTTAAATTCCTCCGACCAATTTTCTTTGGATTCATCAAAAGCATCTGCAAGACCGCCCCAGCCGACATACTGTGATAATATCTCCTGTTCTTCGGGAGTAGCAAGACGGTGTTCAAATTCGAGATTATGAAGTAAATTTACGGCTTCAACATTCCTCTTAAATTTCTCTTTCGGTGTACCGTAACCGAGTTCATCATTTGTAATTTGGAAATTGCGTCTTTCCGCCAACGGTATTTCGGGATATATAACCGTGTTTTGCACTCTCTGCGGCTTTGCCTTTTGAAATTCCGCCGTAAGCTGCGGTTTCGCCTGCTCCGCAATTATGCTCTTGACAAAATCTATGCTCTCACTTCGGAATATGGGAAACCCCGTACTGTTTTGAAAGGTTATATCCTTTAACGACACCTTATTAAAATCGGTGTTCACACTGTCTACAACAAATTTGCGGTCATCAATGGTAAGCTCCGTTCCAATAAGGTTTTCGGCGGTTTCGGTTGGCTTTTCTGCCTGTGTTTGCTCTGTTTTCGTCTGTTGTGCCTGTTCGGGTATAACCTTATCCGCTGACAAAAGCCGTTTATAGCTTCTGTCCTCATCGGCAATGACAACATCATATCCGGCATAGAGCAGCTTGTTGACATATTCGTCCGTAATGTGTTTCGGAAAGCCGCACATTTTGTATGTGTTATCCTCAATTTGTTTTGAGGTTAAGACTATATCAAGCACCTGTGCTGCATTTTCCGCATCTTCGCCGTAGCTTTCGTAAAAATCACCGAGAGGAATAAGGGCAACGGTTTTTGAGCCGTTATCGTCTTTGTGAAGCTCTGCAAGATATTCGGAGAACGGCTGCTGCGGTTGATTTTCTTTTTCAAACCGTTCCTCGATTAAAGCTCTGTATAAAGCCATATCATCATCTGTCAACAGGTCGTTTCGACTGTAATCAAGGTTAATTTCAACATAACCGATATGTGACTCCTTTTCATCATCGGACATTTTTGAAATTCGTGTTTGTATATTTTCATTAACCGAGGTTATTTCCACACCGTAACGAGCTGCATATTTTTTCAGATTTTCAACCGTTTCCGCATCATATGCAAGTCCTGTTGAAAGACCGCCGTTTTCGTCAAAGGAAAGTATATCGTTCAGTATATGGCGGTATATTTCATCACCGCTGTATATCTCTCTGCCGATTTCCGCTTTCAAAGTGTTTCCTTCAAAAAATGCTTTATTATCATCGGACACAGACTTCAAGAATTTATCAACCGTATTTTCTTCGTCGGCATCGTGTATAGCGTAAATATATCCGTTATCCGAAAGTATCCCTGCATATTCCTCCAAAGCGTATGCCGGAAAGCTGATTGCTCCATCCGACACGGAAAGTCCGAGAATTTCAGACACGGCGGTTGCTTCATCTTCGTGCAATTCATAGGTATCTCCGTGTTTTTCAAAGGATACGCATTTTATAGCGGATATTTCCTCCTCAAAATGATAACTGCCGTTTCTGTCATAAACGCTCACTGCCGCACCGCTGACTTTTTTCATTGCATTTGCAATAACATATCTGTCGTATTCATCACGGAGCATATCATAAACTTCAAATTCATTGGCATCAAGCAGCATTGAAGCACCGTTATTCGCAAATATATCTTTCTCATATTTGTCAATGGTGTTTACAAAATATACAATGCGTTTCGGCAAAGTAGCCGCCTTTTCTTTATCAGACATATCCTTAACACTTTCAACAAACGCTATTTGTTCACTGCGTATACGCTGTTGTTCCCGTTCTTTCAAAAGGTCGGGAATATTTTTCTCTTTATCCTCTGCGGTGAAATATTTATCCTCGTCAATAAGACGGGTGATACGCTTTTCAAGGTCATTCCATTTGACAAGTGTTTTCCCGTAAGGCTTTGAATAATCGCCAAGACTGAATTCAATACCTTTTCTGCTGTTTTGAAAGTGAATATAATTATGAGAACCACCATAGGTAGTACCGTGCAGCTTTTTCAAGTAGTCAACCCGTTCCTTGCGGTCGGTATGCTCTCTGAAAAACTCCGCCGTATCATACTTTCTGTAAATACCCTCGTCAATAAAGTATTTATCGATAAAGTCCTCTGTGATAAATCTGTCAGCAGCCGTATCGGTAAGCCTTTGCGAAGTATATGTTTTACGCTCAAGCTGTAAATCGGAAAGCTGTTTATACACACGCTCCGGTCGATACATACGAAAACGCATTATATCCTCATTTTTGTTTCGCTCGACAAGAGCCGCCGTTATTTCCGTAAGCTCCGATAATTGCTCCGGATTATTAAGCATTTCCATGATACGCTTTGTGCTGTCGGGAAAACCGCCCTTAAACCATTCCTCATTGAACATATCTTTTAGGTCGGGAAATTCGTCATAATCAAGGTCTTTCTCCATATACCAAAATGCGTCTGCTGCCTTTTTCAGTTCATAACTCCGCATTTGTAAAAGCACACTTGACGGTGCATATCTACCCAAATCCAAAAGCTCGTCAATGCGTTTTGCCGCATCCTCCCAAGAAATGAGCTGAGCTGTGTTTATATTTGCCGTATTACCGTATGAAATACGAATACCTTGCTCACTCCACCAAGCAGACACATTCCGTCCGTCAACAACAAAGCCTTTACCGGAAGTACCGTAAAGGCTTTTAAGAAATTCTGATTTATCCGCAAGAGATTTATTCTTTGAAAATTCTATGCAAATATCTAAACGGCTTTGAGGGTTTAATGAGCCATCGCATAAAACTTCGTCAATAATCTGCCGGGGCATAGAAAAAGCAGCACCGAAAATTTCGTGTGCTGCTCTCTGTACGGTTTCTCGCTGTTGTTCTTCTGTCGGAATGAGGTCAAAAAGACTTAACTGTAAACTACCTCCGGCAGTACGACTTCTTCCGCTGAATGTAAAAGGTTGTTCATCAGTCCTGCCCACATCATCGGGTCTTTCGCTTTCAGTTCCTCGTTCACGCCCTCTGTTTGTGCCATCTTCTTGATTATCCTCTGTATCTGCTCGGTCGCTGATGTCTGTACTTCCAGCAGATGCTCCGTTATCTTGCCCGTTATCATCAAGCTCGTGTATAGGCTCGGTCTGTGATTTTTGAGGAATTTCCTCCGCATCTGTCCGTATTTGCCTATCTGTGCTTCGGTCTGCGGTGCTGTCAAGTTCGGTATCAGATACCCGTTCACTTGTGTGTATGTTATCTCTGTCATAATTATCCGTCCTTTCATTATTTATTGTCGGTGCGTCTTTTTCTTTGACTTCATTATACACCGCATTTTCTTTTTCTGCAAAATTTTTTCGGGCATTTATTTCTTCACGGACCTCCGCACGGATGGTTTCGGAGATATTCCGCAGCGTTTCTTCTGATATGCTTGATACCGCATTACCCAAAACCGACAATGCCGGAATGGTGTTGAAGTTCATAATATGCGGGAAGTCCTCACGCTCAAACACTTCATCAGCGTTGATTCCGAGCCTTTGCAATACCGTATATGCAATACTTGTTTCCGCCGTCTGCTGAAATTCAAC
Organism: uncultured Eubacteriales bacterium; assembly: GCA_900552775.1. Lineage (GTDB taxonomy): Bacteria > Bacillota > Clostridia > UMGS1883 > UMGS1540 > CALCLY01. The sequence continues at coordinate 11,243 of USAP01000010.1, forward strand.
ATCAATATTTAATTCGTCCAAGCCGTCCAAAAAGCTGTTTTCTTTTGCGTATTTGAGTTCCGAAAGGTAGTCGGCTTTGCTATCCTCGACTGCATTTTGTGCTGCACTGATAACGGCATCCGTAATACTGCTTTTGGATTTCAGTTCACCGAAAGAATTTTCAAGCGTTTCAATGATAGCTTCGTCAAATCGGCTGTTATACCTCCATAGCCGCACTCTTGTATTGTCAAGGCTGTGCGTATCGGAAATGTCAAAAACATAGTCAAGATATTGTCCTCTGTCGCCCTCACGGAGCAGGGCAATACCTTTTGCACCACGATTTATCCAAGACTTTAACCGTTTATTCCATACATCAATGCTCGCACAAGCCGTTGCGTCCGGGCGTTGAGCATAAATCAAGATTTGGTCTTGAAACGGATATTTGTATTGCCACGCCGCACTTTTCAAAAAAGCCGTCCAATTCTCATAATCGGCAAGGCTTTTGCCGATTTCGTTCGACAATGCAGATATATTTTGCAGCTTGCTCGCCATTTGCATTTCACCTCCAATAATTTATTTTTGCAAATATTATTTGTTCTCTTTTTCGATAGGCACATACTTTGTGCAAGCCTTTCCGTTATGAAATTCCATATACGGACACATCGGCTCGTTTGGATCGAGCTTTAATGCGTCCGCACCTGTTTTGCAGTTCGGACATAATTGTTTTTTATCATCATTCATTTTTTATCGCTCCTTTTGATTTTTTGCATAGAAAAAGAGCATTGAAATTTGCGGTTTCAATGCTCTTGTATGGATTTTTATTTATTTTTTCATCTGCACATCTGCATCGGCTCACGAAGCCGCTTTGCCATTTCAATGCCCTCGGCGGCGGTTGTGATTTCGCCGTTTTCTATCATTTCGATAAGCTCCGCACGGTGTTTTGCATTTAAGCAATACACGCTCCGGCACAGCCTTTGAACCGTTCCGAGAGTATCACGCTCGGTATTGATAAGCGTTTTCACGATTTCGCCGACCTCATCATTTGCGTTAAGCTGAATTTGAAGTGTGCGACGGTTATCAAGGTATATCATATTCGGCACAATAAGTATTCCGATGTTCTGCAAGCTGCTGCGGAGTTCGTTTTCTCTGCAAGTCATATCTACAAGTAAGTTGTTTGTTATAAAGTTTATTTTTGCTGTCATCATAAAAATCACGCTCCTTTTCTCTGTACTTTTATTATACTGTATTTTATATCGCCTTGCAAAAAATTATCGCTCCGGCTCTTTATCGGTTTTTGATTTTTCGGGAGCAGCATATTTTTTGAGTGCGTTCATTGTTTTAAGAGAACAACCCTCAAAATCCGCCTTGCTTTCGATAAAGTCCTTTGCCGCTTCCATAAAGGTTTCGGTGCCGACATCATACAAAGATCCTTTTGACATTCCCTCAATGTGAGAGAAAAAGTCCTGCGGTTTCTTATACTGCTTTGCCGCATCACAAATATCCTCGTTATATATGGTTAGTTCAACGAGTTGTCCTCCGGCATTTGCATCGGGGTTATAGTACATTTCCGTAACACCGTTTGTGGTTTTGTAAAACTTGTCCTTGCTGATTGCGTCATAGTTCTGCTCAACAAATTTCAAATCCTTGTAGGTCTGCAATGCCTGTTTATCATAACAATAGATATATGCGTTATATGTATTTTTGCGTGAATCGCACCGTATGTAAAATACATTTTTATCTGTTGTTAACTTGTAGCCGCAAACATCCTTGTCGTTTGCAAGCCTTTCAGCTTTTAAGTCGTATGCCGCATTGTGCATTGCAACCCTGCTTTTGAGAATAGGCGTGTCTGCTTGGAATCTGAGGTAGTTTACAACATTATCACATTCAAGAGCAAAATCGGGAGTATGATATTTTTCATAATTCTCTTTGTTTTCAAGCAGGGAATCGGTCTGCAAACACTCATCAACGGAATTATCAAAATAACAGCGGATATAGCAGACGCAGCCACGATTTAATTCTTCATTTTTGCTCGGTGCAAAGGTGTATTCAAATTCCGACTGCTCAATTTTTTCAAGCGTATATCCCGGTGTGTCTTTCGGGCGGTATGTACTTTTGCCACGCTCCATAGGCTCGGCAAATTCACAAATGTGAAAAACATTATATCCGATTTTTGTATGATAATCGTCAATATATGTGCATTTCCTGTCTGACATAGAGCCGTCAGAAAATTTAACAGTAATGCTTTCGCCGTCTTTTATTCGGAAAAGCTCGTTGTAATGACTGTCTATGAAGCGTATTTCTTTTTTATCATTCATTTCTATAATCACCGTCCATATCTTTAAGGCGTATCGTACTGACAATTCTGTATCCGTGCCTATTTGCAAGAGCCTTTAACTCGGCTATGAGGTTTCGCCGTTCCTCTCGCCGTACGACTTTCATTGCTTCATAGGCGGTAATGTCAGTACAACCGCTGCCGTTAAGTCTGTCGTTTATCTTTTCGCACAATCACTTCACCTCACCGTTCATTCGTTTTAGGCGGCTTCTTCATAACCTCAATAGCCTTGATTTCATCAAGCGCCCGTCTGCAAAAATCTTTTTGTGCCGCAAGCAGATTTGTAAAATAATGTCCCCAAAAATAATCATCTTTGCCTTTGCATTGCCAAGTTACAAAGCTATTTGGATTCTTTTCGTGAACGCCAAGCACAAATTCAGCGCCGCCGACCGTTATTTGATTTACAATAATAAAACCTTGATTTTTTCGCCATTCCATAATCAATCACTCCGTTTCTTTTTTGTCAGCTTGCCCGGCAGAGATAAAGCAACACATAAATACAATGCCAAGAAAGCCGCCGACTGCAACACCGGATAGGAATATAAGTATAAGTTTTAACATATTCATCGCTCCATTTCATTTTCCCGTTGCCTGCGCCATTTATAAAGCAATTTCGAGATAATTTCCTCCATTTTTGCTTTTGAATAGCTTTTCGGGAAGTATTTTTTTAATTTTTCCTCGCCAAGCGTAATTTTAACCGTTTCGGGTTTCTGTTCCATCATAATACTGTCAATTACGGCATTACTCAAATTTCCGTCCTGATGAAATTTTCGCATCTTTCGAGCCTGTGCGATAGAAGGAGAGGTTTCCTCTTTTTCAATAGACTGCATAACAGCCGCTTGCTCCTTTGAGCCGAGATAAGATATTTCAACGGCGGCGTTCATTGCAATTTGGTTATTATCCACCATATCCAAAATGGGATCTATGAGGTTTGTTAAGCGTATGTATCGGAATATCTGATTTTTACTTTCACCGATTTCTTCTGAAAATATTTCTGCTGACCGTTTGTTTTCAAAATTGTTCCCAATTTGGGAACGATTTTCGTTTGAAGGTCTACCGGCTTTTCTTTTCATAGCTTCCAGCTTCATTTGATAGGCAAACGCTTTCTCGCTCGGCAAGATGTGTTCTCGCTGCAAATTACTGTCTACAAGCAAAATTGTAGCCGTATCATCATCAAGATTTTTCACTACAACGGGAATATCGGTTATTCCGGCAAGTTCACACGCTTTTACTCTGCGATGTCCCGAAAGTATTTCATAACCACCGTCTTTGTGTGGTCTTGCAATTACGGGTGTGAGCACTCCGCATTGCTTGATACTTTCCACAAGTGCGTCCATATCTTCGTCAAGCTTCACCTTAAACGGCTGCTCCGTAAACGGTTTTAACTCGGATATGGGAACAGGCTTTATTTCTTCGGTGTTCCGCTGTTCCTCGCTCTGAAAAATACTATCGTATGATTTCAGACTTATGTTTAGTCCGTTGCTCATTGTCCATAACCTCCTTTGTTAGATTTCTGTACGCATCGGCAACTCTGCCATTTTTGTCATAGCTGTAAATGCTTTTGCCGACCGCAGAGGTTTCCGCCGCCTTTACCGAAAGAGGTATTTCTGTTTTGAAAACCTTTATATTGCCGCCGTAGGTCTTTCGGATAAGCTGTGATATATCTTTTGCAAGATTTGTGCGACCGTCAACCATAGTCAACAATATTCCGTTGATTTTAAGTGTCGGGTTAAGCTGCCGTTTAACCTTTGCAACCGTACCGAGTAGCTGTTCAAGCCCCTTTGCCGGAAGAAAATGCGACTGCACGGGAATGATTACCTCATTTGCCGCCGTGAGTGCGTTTATTGTCAGCATACCGAGCGACGGAGTGCAGTCTACCAGCACATAATCGTAATTGTCCTTTATCTGTGAAAGATAATTTTTCAGCACACGCTCACGGCTCATAGTGTTCACTAAAAATGTTTCCATTCCCGAAAGCTCAATGTTTGCCGGAATAAAGTCCACGCCCTCCGAGTGATGTAAAATACCCTCGCTGTGTTCCGTCGGTTGCTCATTAATACTCTTTTCCATAAGGTTTGAAATTGTAACCGACAATTCATCGGGGTTGGGATAACCCAAGCATTGTGTTAAGCTGCCCTGTGCGTCATAGTCGATTAAAAGCACCTTTTTACCCTCATTTGCAAGTCCGATACCTAAATTTACGGTAGTTGTTGTTTTGCCTGTTCCGCCTTTCTGATTTGATATTGCGATTATTTTACCCATAAAAACCATTCCTTTCATTTTCTAATCTTGATATAAGCATTTCTCCGTCAAGCCGTGTCAAAGCACGGAACCATTCGGAACGGAAAAAACGCTTGATTTCTGCTCTGCATTGCGGCGAATATGTATGCCTGTAATCTTTTACCGCTTGCAGAATTATGGCATTTGCCAGCAGTTCGATATTTTCCACACATACCGCCTCCGATTCCTATACATTTGCCATATCGTGTTTTACTTTTGCCGAAAACCAATTATCCGCCGTTTCAAACGACCGATAAATCGTTGTAATTAAAAATGCCCGGATATTCCGGACATCTGATGTGTTGCTCCGCAGGGCGAAGTCTATATATTCAATATGCGACGAGTCAATTTTCAAAAATCTGCTCTTTACAACCTCGTGAGGATATTCCTGTTTGTTTATGCGGATTGTCGGCTCGTCGCTGCATACCACATCGACCATAATTGCCACAATTTCATCAAGCCACGCCTTACTGTACCTTTCCGAGATAATGTCATAGTCAATGTTTTTCTTGATTAGCTTTTCATACTTTCGCCGATTTTCTATCCATCGTATCGTATCAATGCCTTTTGGCGCAGGCAAGGGAGGAGAGTTATTCTCATTTCCACGATTGATAGGATAGGATAGGATTTCAGTATCGCTCGATTCAGTATTATTCTTTTCAGTATCATTAAAATCAGTATAGTTATTATTAGTATTATTTGAGTATGATTTCGGAACTTCTTGAATTTCGATTTTCATATTTGCAGAAGTTTGATTTTCATACTTCTGTAAGTTTGAATTTAATACTTCTTGATTTTCGATATTCATACTTTCGGTATTTTGATTTTCATACCGCTTTTCTTTCGGATTATGTATAAAGTTTTTCACATAAATTATGTTCGGTCTGCCAAGCCCTTGTCGTTTGCGTTCGATAAGTCCGATTCCGTTTTCAAGCTCGTCAAGCAGCTTTAATGCCTTTTGCCTTGCACAACCGAAATCGCTCAAAATATCATCAATGGTGTAGATAATATATACACGATTTTCCTCGTCAAACCAACAGTTTTTAACCGATAAACTCATCCGGTCGAGCATAAAACTGTATAAGACCTTTGCTTCAACAGAAATTCCGGAAAGCGTTTCATCGGTAAATAGGATTTTCGGGATACGGTAAAACGAAAACTGCTCCGCTTGACTTCCGTAAAAATATTCAAATTGTATCGACATTGTTGTGCCTCCTTTCCGTGTGTGATTACATAAAAAAAGAACGCCTTATGGTTTGTTATAAAGCGTTCTCAGTTGATATTTTATTAAATTTTGACCTCCTTTTGCAGGGTATAACTTTTGTCTTTAACTTAACATTACCGTTATTAAAGACGAAAATCTTGTAAATTTCGGGTTGGAAAAAGAACTGAAATATATCAAGATAAATCGCAAAACCCTTGATTTTATGCGGCTTTCACCGTTTGTCTTTATTATACCATAGGGGCACAGCCACGTGTCGCTTTTGGCTAATGAGGGAATCAACATACAAGAGATTGCACGGCGTTTGGGACACGCAAATATCGAAATGACGTGGAACACATATTCGCACCTATATCCACGTGAAGAAGAACGCGCTATTGAAATTCTTAACAAAATCGTGTAAGCAAAAGAAAAAGCACCGTATAATCGGTGCTTTAAACGTTTTGGTGGAGGGAGATGGATTCGAACCATCGAAGTCACTGACAACAGATTTACAGTCTGCCCCCTTTGGCCACTCGGGAACCCCTCCGAGTATGGAGCTGGTGATGGGACTCGAACCCGCGACCTGCTGATTACAAATCAGCTGCTCTACCAATTGAGCTACACCAGCATTTCCAAACGCAAGATTTATTATAGCACAAAATCATACGCTTGTCAACACTTTTTTTTATTTTTTTCAAAAAAATTTAAAGAAGCGATTTTATGTCGGAAAGAGACGTTACGGTGAAGTCGGAATTTATATCTTTTAAGGGATTTTTGCCGTATTTGTTAAACCAAATTGTTTTTATGCCGTAGCTTATGCCTCCTTCAATATCAGCCGTCAGAGAATCACCTATTATAACGATTTCGTCTTTTGATATGCCGCCGAGCCTTTGCATGCAAACGTCAAAAAATTCCTTTGTCGGCTTCTGAAAACCTATTTCAACGGATGTTATGCAGTCTTTTATGTATTGCAGCATGCCGCTTTTTTGAAGGCGCTGTGCCTGCTGCCGGTGTGCGGCATTGCTGGCAGTGTATACACTGTATTTTCGACTGAGATACTTAAGAAGGTCCAAAGCGCCGTCAACGGGCACGGAAGTTTCGGAAAGATTTTTAAAAAAATCCGCTTCAAACGCTTCTCCGTCAGCTTTAATGCCGCGTTTTTCAAAAATCAGATTCCATCTTATACGGTGAAGTTCTTTTGGTGTGAGAGAGCCGAGCTCGATTCTTTGCCAGAGCATGTCATTTACTTCGTGAAACGTATCACACAGACTTTGCGTATATTCCAGTTTGTTTGCGGCACATGAAATGCGCATGGATTCTTCGGCGCACTTTGAAAAATCAAGCAGAGTGTCATCAATGTCTATTAAAACCGCCTTAATGTTGTTCATATGAAATCTCCTCCTTCATTTTCCTGTAGATATGAACAAAGTATAGTATTTCCGCAACCGCCGTGAGTGCCCATGAAAATATATACAGCAAGTATATGGATTCTATGGTTTTGAAGTATGCGAAAACCGTGTAAATCCAGACAATTCTGAAAACGCATGAACCCATTATTACAATGGCTGTCGGAACAATTGTTTTCCCCAGACCGCGCGAAGCGGCTATCGTACAGTCCATAAACGTTGAAACGCAGTACGAAAAGCTCATGATTTTTATTCTGTCCATCCCGGCGGATATAACGGCCGGGTCGTTTGTGAACACAGACAGAAAGCTTTTTCCAAAAAGCAGAATACATACACCGAAAACCGCAGTGAAGCCTAAAGAATACAAAAGCCCCCAAAAGTAGCTTTTTATAACCCTTTCGTATTTTTTTGCGCCGTAGTTTCTGCTCATAAAGCTTGTACATGCCATGTAAATTGCCGCCATAACCTCATAAGCTATCGAGTCGGCGTTGCATGCGGCGGCGTTGCCGGCAACTATTTCTGAGCTGAAGCTGTTTATACCCATCTGAACAAAAAGGTTAGCTATTGCAAATATTGCAAACTGAAATCCTGTAGGCAAGCCGAGATGCAGAACTTTTTTTGCAACATCGGCTGTTATATGCAGCGAGGAGCGGTAAAGTCCGTATGTTTCGTTACAACCCGAAAGATTTATAAGCACCAGAAAAGCCGATACGTATTGCGCCGCAACACTTGCTATCGCAACCCCGGCAACATCAAGCTTAAACACAATTACGAGGACAAGGTTCAGTATAATATTCACAACGCCTGCAACGGAAAGATAGTAAAGCGGTTTCTTTGTATCTCCGGCGGCACTTAAAACGGCGTTGCCGAAATTATATATACCGAGCGCCGGCATGCCGAGAAAATAAATTCTTATGTAAAGAGCAGCACCGTCCAAAAGATCTGCCCTTGTGTTAAAAAGGCGAAGCATGGGCTTTGCAAGCAATATGCCGCATATCATTAAAATTATACCGGCAAAGAAACATATGAAAAGCGATGAATGAACCGTTTTCATTACTTTGTCTTTTGCATCTTCACCGAGATATCTTGCCGTAAGAACGTTTACGCCGCTGCCGATACCTATGATTATTCCCGTAAACAGCGTGACAAGCGTTGCGGCGGAACCGACTGACCCGAGGGACGAAGAACCTGCAAATCTGCCGACAACCGCAATGTCGCACATATTAAAAAGAATCTGAAGAAGATTCGAAAATATTAAGGGTATGCAGAAAAAGAGCATATTGAGCGGCAGAGAGCCGATTGTCATGTTATCATTTGTTTTTTTCATTTTTTTCACACTCAAAAATTATTTTAGCATAAAACGCAAGGCTTTTCAAGCTTTTTCGGAAAAATCATTTACGGATAAGCGCTGTTTGTTTGTTGCGCTGAACATATATTTAATAAAATTTACGGTTGCAGATCGGAAGAGCGTCGTG
>USAP01000011.1 GCA_900552775.1 uncultured Eubacteriales bacterium
CAACGCTGCTTGCAAGATCTTCGTCGATGAGTATGTCAATGGCAAGTGGACCTTGGTGGGCGACACCCTGCAGCCGGTATTCTCTGGATCGTCTTTGGGGAGACGCGGAGAAGTTATCATATAAATAACAAGGAGTGTACACCGATATGAATTACGATTTTCACAAAATCGAAAAAAAGTGGCAGGATTTCTGGGATGAGGACAAGACTTTCCGCGCCGAAGATGATTTTTCAAAGAAAAAGTTTTACGGACTGGTGGAGTTTCCGTATCCTTCGGGACACGGTCTGCATGTAGGACACCCGAGAAGCTATACGGCGCTCGATATTATTTGCAGAAAGCGCAGACTTGAAGGCTACAATGTTTTGTATCCGATGGGATGGGACGCGTTCGGTCTGCCTACGGAAAACTATGCCATTGCAAACAAGATTCATCCGCATATTGTTACGGAAAACAATATAAAGAATTTTAAAAGACAGCTTAAAAGCATCGGCTTTTCGTTTGACTGGGACAGAGAGATAAATACCACAGACCCGAGCTACTACAAGTGGACGCAGTGGATATTCTTAAAGCTTTTTGAAAAGGGTCTTGCATATAAGCAGGAAATGCCGATAAACTGGTGCACATCGTGCAAAGTCGGTCTTGCAAACGAAGAAGTTGTGGGCGGTGTATGCGAGCGCTGCGGCGGCGAAGTTGTGCAGAAGCGCAAAAGCCAGTGGATGCTTAGAATCACCGAGTATGCGCAGAGACTTATAGATGACCTTGAAGGTCTTGACTACATAGACAAAGTTAAGGTTTCTCAGATTAACTGGATAGGCAGAAGCGAGGGCGCGGAAGTTGACTTTAAGCTTGCCGATACAGATAAGAGCCTTACGGTTTACACCACAAGACCCGACACGCTTTTCGGCGCTACATATATGGTTCTGTCTCCCGAGCACCCGTATATAGACGAGCTTGCGGACAGAATTACAAATCTTGATGCGGTGCGCGAATATCAGAAGCAGGCGGCGCACAAATCGGAATTCGAAAGAACGGAGATGGCCAAAGACAAAACGGGCGTTGAGCTCTGCGGAATCAAGGCGATAAATCCCGTAACGGGAAATGAGATTCCGGTATGGATTTCGGACTATGTATTGATGACTTACGGCACGGGTGCGATTATGGCAGTTCCGGCGCACGATGAGCGCGACTGGGATTTTGCAAAGAAATTCAATCTTCCTATTATAGAAGTTGTGGGCGGCGGTGAGGACGTTCAGAAAGAGGCTTACACGGATGTTGCCGACGGTGTTATGGTAAATTCGGGCTTTTTGACAGGTCTTAAGGTCAAAGACGCCATTAAAAAGATGATTGAATACCTTGAAGAAAAAGGAATAGGCAAGAAAAAAGTAAATTACAAGCTGCGCGACTGGGTATTTTCGAGACAGAGATATTGGGGAGAGCCCATTCCGCTTGTTTGGTGCGATAAATGCGGCTGGGTGGCGCTTCCCGAAGAGAGCCTTCCGCTCACGCTCCCCGAAATCGAAGATTTCACTCCGGGCGATGAGGGCGAATCTCCGCTTTCAAAGGCTGAGGACTGGATAAAGACAACATGCCCCCACTGCGGAGGACCTGCAAGACGCGAGACGGACACAATGCCTCAGTGGGCAGGCTCGTCATGGTATTTCTTAAGATATATCGATCCGCATAACGATGACGCTTTGGCGGCACAGGACAAGCTCAATTACTGGCTGCCCGTTGACTGGTATAACGGCGGCATGGAGCACACAACGCTTCATTTGCTCTATTCAAGATTCTGGCACAAGTTCCTCTGCGACATCGGCGTTGTTAAAACTCCCGAGCCGTATAAAAAGAGAACGTCGCACGGCATGATTCTCGGCGAAAACAACGAGAAAATGTCAAAATCAAGGGGCAACGTGGTAAATCCCGATGAGGTTGTGGACAAGTTCGGTGCGGATACGTTCAGAACATATGAAATGTTTATCGGCGCGTTCGATCAGGCAACGCCGTGGAGCGAAAACGGGGTTCGCGGCTGTCATAAGTTTATAGAGCGCGTGTGGAAACTTCAGGATATGCTGACAGACGGCGACAGCTATTCAAAAGAACTTGAGAACAACATGCACAAGACGATTAAAAAGGTTTCCGACGATATTGAAAAAATGAAATTCAATACCGCTGTTGCGGCGCTTATGTCGCTTGTAAACGATTTTTACAAAGCGGGAAGCATCACGCGCGGCGAATTCAGAACGCTTTTGCTGCTTTTAAATCCCACAGCTCCGCATATCACGGAAGAAATGTGGCAAAACTGCGGTTTTGAAGGATATATTCACAACGCGGAGTGGCCTTCCTACGATGAGGACAAGACGCGTGACGACGAAATAGAAATTGTATTCCAGATAAACGGCAAAATCAGAGGAAAAATGTCTGTTGCGGCAGGACTTGACAGAGACGCGCTTTCGGAATTTGTTATGGCGAAAGACGAGGTTTCGGCAGCTGTCGGAGATAAGCAAATTGTAAAGGTTATTGCTGTGCCGGACAAATTGGTAAACATTGTCGTAAGATAATGGGGTACGCCATTTACACGCGGACAATTTTTGAATTGTCCCTACGATTTATTTTGAAAGTGTAGGGGGATAATTATGATTAAGAGTATGACGGGTTACGGCTCGGCAGTCCGTGAAGGACTGAAAAAAAGATTTACGGTTGAGATAAAAAGCGTAAATCACAGATACAGCGATATAAACGTTAAAACTCCGAGGAACTGTATGTTTTTGGAGGACGTATTAAAAAAGACGGTGAGCGCTTCGATTTCGCGCGGCAAAATCGACGTGTTTTTGACGCTTGAAAACACGGAGGGGGCGGACGAGACTGTAAGTCTCAACACGCCGCTGGCACTGGCGTATAAAGATGCGCTTGAAGAAATGAATGCAAAACTCGGGCTTTACGATACCGTGACCATAAAGCATCTCACAAGATTTTCCGATATTTTTAATGTTCAGAAAGTCCGCGAGGACAATGAAGCTCTTGCCGAGATTGTGACGGAAACCGCAAAAGAAGCTGCCGAAGCCTTTTTTGCAATGCGCCTTAAAGAAGGAGAAAAGCTTTACGAGGATATGGCTTCGGGAATAAATACGCTTGAGGAATACACCCTTCACGTGGAAAAAAGAGCTCCCGGAATAGTCGAAGATTACAAAAAACGTCTTTTTGAAAAGATAAACGATATTCTCGGCGGAGTTCCGGTAGATGAAGCGCGCCTTTTAAACGAAGTGGCTTTCTTTGCGGATAAAGTGGATGTCAACGAGGAAATCGTGAGACTTAAGAGCCACATTGCGCAGATGCGCGAGCTTCTGATGTCTGACGAGCCTGTCGGCAGAAAGCTTGATTTTATCATTCAGGAGACAAACCGCGAGACAAACACAATAGGGTCAAAATGCAACGACCTTGAGACGTCAAAGCTTATAATCGATATGAAGTCATGCATAGAAAAGCTTAGGGAACAGATTCAGAATATAGAGTAGGAGATACGTATGAAGCTTATTAACATCGGATACGGAAGCCTTGTGTCATCGGAACGGCTTGTTGCCGTGGTGGCGCCCGATTCCGCACCTATAAAAAGAACTATTCAGGAGGCAAGGGAAGACGGAAGGCTCATAGATGCCACATACGGGAGAAGAACAAGAGCGGTTATAGTGACGGACAGCGATCATGTGATTTTGTCCGCCAACCTTCCCGATACCATTGCCGACAGGCTTGAAGCGCAAGAGGAGGAAAACAATGACTGAGGGAATTTTGCTTGTGATTTCCGGCCCTTCCGGAGTGGGAAAAGGGACGGTTATGAAAAATCTGTTTGAAAAAAGAAATGATTTATACATGTCTGTTTCCGCAACCACAAGGAAGAAACGCGAAGGTGAGACGGAGGGCGTATCATATCATTACATAACAAGCGAAAGGTTTGCAAAGATACGTGAGGAGGACGGCTTTCTCGAAAATGCAGAGTTTTGCGGCAACTGCTACGGAACGCTGAAAAGCGAGGTTTTCGAGAGACTTGAAAAAGGCATAAACGTTGTTTTGGAAATTGAAGTGCGCGGGGCTATGCAGGTTAAGGAAAAGTTCCCGCAGGGAGTTTTTATATATGTTTGTCCGCCGTCTCTTTCCGAACTTAAAAAGCGCCTTACGCAAAGACAGACAGAGACGCCCGAAGCTTTGGAGAAACGCCTAAAATCAGCAGAATGGGAGCTTACCCAGATTGATAAATACGATTATCTTGTGATAAATGACGATGTTGACGCTGCCGCAGAGCGGATAAACAGTATAATCGAAGCGGAGCATCTTTCGTCAAAAAGATGTTTTGACGATGTGAAAAAAACAATATTCAGTTAATTATATATTTAAGAGAGAGGGTAATATCATGATTATTGAACCTAATGTAAACGTTCTTATGAAAAAAGAAAATATGGACAGCAGATATACGCTTGTGGTAGCGGCAGCGAAAAGAGCGAGAGAACTGGCAAAGGAAGACCCCGAGATTGACAAAACGGTTACGAAGGCTGTTTGGGATATAGCCAACGACAAGGTGAAGGTTATCCCGGTTCCCGAGGATGAACTTGAGAAGATGGAAGAAGTCGAGCAGGAAAAGCTTATAGAAGCGGTAGAAAAATAAATCTGCCCGGAGGTATGAAAATTGATAGCACGTGTTGTGGTTGATGCAGGTACTTTGTTTGTTGACAGAATCTTTGATTACGCAGTGCCGCGGACGCTTTTGGATTCCGCCGCAGTCGGCGTCAGGGTTGAGGTGCCGTTCGGCGCGGGAAACAAAAGATATGTCGGCTTTATAATTGCGCTTTCAAAAGAGTCTTCGGGCGGTGTTGCGCTTGAAAAAATTAAAGATATATGTGCGGTTATCGATGACAAACCTCTTTTTACAAGGCAGCGGCTTCTTGAAGCTTATTGGCTTAAAACACGCTATTTCTGCACATTTGCGGACGCGCTCAAGCTGTTTTTGCCGCAGGGTGCAAAAACCAAAATAAAAGAATACATCGGTATTTATTCCGATGCCGAAACGGGCAGTCTTGACGGCGCGTCAAAAAAAATAGTTGATTTTTTGCGTGAAAACGGGAAAACGGAGTACGACAAAATAAAAAAGTATATGGGCAGAAGCGTCAGAAGAGAAATCCGCATGCTTTGCGAAAACAAAATTCTTTTCTCCGAGCTTGACAACAAGAATATGAGCGCGGACAAGTTTATAGGCGTTGTTGCCGTTTCGGATTTTGACAAAGCGATGAATATATCCAAAAAAGCTCCGGCGCAGCGGCGCATAATAAATGTGATGAGCGAATGTGAATTTTTAAGCATACCCGATTTGTGCATGTTTGCCGGCTGCACCAGGCAGAGCGTAAATGCGCTGATTCAAAAAGGAATTCTGGAAAAAAGGCAGATAGAGGTATTCAGAACGCCGCATCACAAAAAAGCCGAAAAAGATGTTGAACGCTTCCGTCTTACACGTGAGCAGGAAAAGGTTTTGTCCGTTATATCGGAAGAAACGGATAATCCGCAAAAACCCGTACTGCTGCACGGCGTTACGGGGAGCGGAAAAACAGAGGTGTTTATACGCGCCATCGAAAAAATTCTTAAAATGGGTAAAAGCGCGATTGTGCTTGTGCCCGAGATATCTCTGACTTATCAGATGATGAGCAGATTTATAGCCAGATTCGGCCACGAGGTTGCTCTTTTGCACAGCTCGCTTTCGGACGGAGAGCGCTTTGACGAGTGGAAACGGATAAGAAACGGCAATGCAAGAGTTGTTGTCGGCGCGCGCTCGGCGGTGTTTGCGCCGTGCGTAAATCTCGGTCTTGTCATAGTTGACGAGGAGCACGAAGATACGTATAAATCAGGCGACAGGATAGGCTATGACGCACGCGAAGTTGCGCTTTTCCGCGGTAAAACGGAAAATGCCGCCGTGCTTTTGGCATCGGCAACGCCGTCGGTTGAGGATTATTACAGAGCAAAGTGCGGAATGTACCGCCTTTGCACCATGAAAAACCGCTATAACGGCGTCAGGCTTCCGGAAACAATCGTTGCCGATATGAGAGAAGAATTGAGACAGGGGAACAGAAGCCCTTTTTCAGAGGTTTTAAAGAAAGAAATAAACAGAAATTTAATTATGGGTGAGCAGACGATTCTGTTTTTAAACAGGCGCGGCTATTCCACTTTTGTATCATGCCGCAGCTGCGGACATGTGGAAATGTGCGAAAACTGCAATATCTCAATGACATATCATTTAAGCGGCAATTATCTCATGTGCCACTACTGCGGACACAGAAAGAAAATGCCGGATGTGTGTCCCGAATGCGGAAGCTCCGGAATACGCGGTTTCGGCACGGGAACACAAAAAATAGAAGAAAAACTTTCTGAGGAATTTGAAAGCGCAAGCGTTATACGAATGGATATAGATACAACCGGCGCACGTGATTCGCACGAAAAAATTTTGGATTCCTTTCAGAATGACGGAATAGATATTCTGCTCGGAACGCAGATGGTTTCAAAGGGACTCGACTTTAAAAACGTCAGTCTTGTAGGCGTTCTGGCGGCGGATCAGCTGCTTAATATGGGAGACTATAAGGCGGCGGAGCGCACGTTTGATTTAATAACGCAGGTTTGCGGCAGAAGCGGCAGGGGCGATAAGCGCGGCAGAGCGGTTATACAGACATATATGCCCGAAAACCCGACCATAGGCTACGCAAGCCGCCAGGATTACTTGGGATTTTTTAATGAAGAACTCGAACTTCGGCGCGCTCTTTGCTATCCGCCTTTCTGCGATATTGTAAACGTAACGGTTACGGGCAGCGACGAAGAAGGCGTTAAATCATGCGCGGCAAAACTCTTTTCCGAGGTTTCCGAAAAAATAGGAAACAAAAAAAATGTAACGCTTTACAGAGCGGCGCCGTGTCATATAGATAAAATAAAAAGCAAATACAGATGGCACTTTTGGTTTAAATGTATTTTAAATAAAGAAATAAGCACAATATTAAAAGAAATTATGGAAAACGAGAAAAAGCAGTCCGTTTCGGTTATGCTGAATCCGGTATCCATATAAAAAGTGCAGAATGGAGATTAAAATGTCACTTAGAAATATAAGAATTTTGGGAGACGATCTTTTACGCAAAAAATCGCGCAAAATAGACGTGATAGATAACAGAATATGTCAGCTTCTCGATGACCTGGCGGAAACTATGTATGCGCATGACGGAGTGGGTCTTGCGGCACCGCAGGTGGGCGTGCTGCGCCGTGCGGTTGTGGTTGATGTGGGCGAAGGTCTTCTGGAACTTGTAAACCCCGAAATTATTGACATGAGCGGAGAAGCGGTAATGACGGAGGGGTGTTTGAGCGTTCCCACAAGCATAGGCGACGTTAAAAGACCGACATATGTTAAAGTCCGTGCTTTTAACAGACACGGAGAAGAAACAGAGGTTGAAGCACACGATTATTTTGCAAGGGCAATATGCCATGAGCTTGACCATCTTGACGGAATAATTTTTCTTGACAAAGCCGATAATATTCAGCCGAAAGAGGTTTAAAGGGAGAATACAAAATGAAAATAATGTTTATGGGCACGCCCGAATTTGCGGCGGTGAGCCTTGAAGCGCTTATAAAAAACGGCGAGGATGTGGCGTGCGTAATATCGCAGCCGTATAAGCCGAAAAACCGCGGAATGAAGCTTGTTCCGACAGCTGTGGGAGCGGTTGCCGAAAAAAATTCAATATTGCTCAAAACACCCGAAACGCTTAAGGACAAAGCAATTTTGCCGCTTCTTTCCGAGGTTGAACCCGATCTTATTGCGGTTGTGGCATACGGCAAGCTTTTGCCGCAATATGTTCTCGATTTCCCGAAATACGGCTGCATTAACATTCACGGCTCGCTTTTGCCGAAGTACCGCGGCGCGGCACCGATACAGCAGAGCATAATTTCCGGGGAAAAGGAAACAGGGGTCACCTCGATGTATATGGCGCGCGGCATGGACACGGGCGACATGATTTTAAAAGAATCGATTAAAATAGAAGATAACGATACCGCGGGTACGCTGCATGATAAACTTGCCGTTTTGGGAGCCGAGGTGCTTATTAAAACGGTTGATATGATAAAAAAAGGAACTGTGCGGCGCGAAAAACAAAACGATGACGAGGCAACATATGCCCATATGCTGACAAAGGAAATGGGAAAGGTTGACTGGACAAAAAGCGCGGAGGAAATAAAAAACCTTGTAAGAGGTCTCGATCCGTGGCCCAGCGCATATTCGTATATAAAGGACAAGAGATTTAAAATTTTCGGCGTATCTGCCGAGGATAAAAACGGCGCTCCCGGGGAAATCCTCGAGGTTTCGGACACACTGCTCATAGCAGCCGGAAAAGGGGCGCTGAGGATACGCGAAGTCGGTTTTGACAATAAGAAAAGAATGCCCGTTTCGGATTTTGTGAGAGGAAACGGAGATGTTTTCAAAAAAGGAGAGATGCTTAAATGATGCATTATTACTATTCGCCGTTTGATATTTTATTGCTGCCGGCGCTGATTCTGAGCATTTGGGCGCAGCTTTCGGTTTCGGGAGCGTTTAAAAAATACGGCGCCGTGAGAAATTCAAGAGGAATTACGGGAAGGGAAACGGCTTCAAGAATTCTTTCGGCAAACGGAATAGGCTCTGTCCCGGTGCTTCACACAGGCGGAGAGCTTACGGATAACTACAACCCCGTAAACAACACCGTAAATCTGTCCGACGGAGTGTATGACAGCGCGTCCGTGGCGGCAGTGGGTATTGCGGCGCACGAATGCGGACACGCCGTGCAGCACAGCACGGGCTATCTGCCGATTAAAATCAGAAACGCCGTTCTGCCTGCCGTGCAGCTTTCGTCAAAGGCTTCGATGCCGCTTTTTATACTCGGTCTGCTGTTTTCGTTAAGACCGCTTGTAACTGTCGGTATAGCGCTGTTTTCGGCGGCTGTGTTCTTTCAGCTTGTTACACTGCCTGTGGAGTTTAACGCAAGCGCAAGAGCGCTTCGCACAATAAAAGACATGGATATACTGGACGAAAGCGAATACAAGGGCGCGCGGAAAGTCCTTCGGGCGGCCGCTATGACTTATGTTGCCGCGGCGGCAATGGCAGCGCTGCAGCTTTTGAGACTTATTGCCATTTCAGACAATAACAGACGGAGGTAGCGTATGGCAAATACCAGGGGGAAAGCCTACGGTATATTAAAAAATATATTTGAAAATCGGGCATATTCGGATATTGCGCTGGACGCGGCACTGTCGCGCAGCACGCTTGACGGACGCGACCGCGCGTTTGTTACAAATATCGTTTACGGAGTTTTGACAAACCTTTCTTTTCTTGATTATCAGATTGGAAGATATTCGAATATTCCGCTTCGGAAAATTTCGGACAAAGTTAAAATTGTTTTGAGACTGTCGCTTTATCAGATTGTGTTTATGGACAAAGTCCCCGACAGCGCCGCTGTCAACGAAGGGGTTAATCTTGCCAAAAAGGCGACGTATAAGTCGGCAGGGTTTGTAAATGCCGTGCTGCACGCATTTTTGCGCGGCGGCGCCGTTTTGCCGCCGGAAAAAGACAAGGTAAAATATTTGTCGGTTAAATATTCCTGCCCCGAATGGCTTGTAAAAATGTGGCTTGGTGAGTTCCCGGAGGAGGAGTGCGAAAAGCTGCTTGCGGAAGAGAATAAAACTCCCCCCGTAACGGTGAGAGTCAACACTTTAAAAATTTCAAAAGACGAATTAAAAAAGCTGATTCCGTGTACGGACGGAGCAGCCGAAAATGCGCTTAATATAACGGGGCGCGGAAACATTGCCGAAAACGAATATTTTAAAAAAGGGTATTTTACGGTTCAGGACGCGGCGGCACAGCTTGCGGTCGAAGCGCTCGGGATAAAAGAAAACGACAATGTGCTCGACATGTGTGCGGCGCCCGGAGGAAAAACCACATACATAAGCCGATTTTTAAAAGGCGGCAGCGTTACGGCATGGGATATATATCCGCACAAAATAAGGCTTATCGAAACAGCGGCAAAAAGACTCGGGTGCGAAAACATAAATGCATATGTACACGATGCGGCAGAGCCTTCGGAAGAGCTTTACGGTAAATTTGACAGGGTGCTGCTTGACGCGCCGTGCTCGGGACTCGGGATAATAAGAAAAAAGCCCGATATAAAATGGCTCAGAAAAAAAGAAGATATAGTTACACTTGCAAATGAACAGAAAAAACTGATTCTTGCCGCGGCAAACTATGTTAAAGAAGGCGGAACGCTTGTATACAGCACATGTACGGTTTCGCGCGCGGAAAATGAGGAAGTTACCGCATTTTTTCTGAAAGAGCGCAAAGATTTTGAGCTTGCCTGCGAGCCGAGGCTGCTGCTTCCGCAAAAAGACGGCACGGACGGATTTTATATCTGTGCCATGACAAGGAAAAAAGATGAACATTTTTGATTATACAATAGCTGATTTAAAAGAATATATGAAATCTTCGGGAGAAAAAGAATACCGCGCCAAGCAGGTTTATAAACATGTTTATGACGGAATTCCTTTTGAGGAGATGACCGATATTTCAAAAGAACTTCGGAAAAAACTTTCGGAAGATTTTGAATTTTCGCTTCCGAAGATAAAAAAGAAACTTGTTTCAAAGCTTGACGGAACACGCAAATATCTTTTTGAGATGAGTGACGGCGCATTTGCCGAAGGCGTTGTGATGGAATACCGCCACGGGCTTTCGATGTGCGTTTCTTCGCAGGTGGGGTGCCGCATGGGATGCGCTTTCTGCGCGTCCACTTTGCACGGCTTGCAGAGAAATCTCACGGCCGGTGAAATTTCGGGGCAGATAATGACGGCGCAGCGAGACTTAAAGCGCAGAATTTCAAATATAGTTATGATGGGCAGCGGAGAGCCGTTTGATAACTTTGAAAATGTTATGAAGTTTATAAAAATTGCGGTAAGTCCGGACGGACTCGGAATAGGCGCGAGACACATAACCGTCTCCACATGCGGACTGACGGACGGCATATACGCGCTGGCGGAAAGCGGAATACCGGTAAACCTGTCAATTTCGCTGCATGCGCCAAACGACACAATAAGAAAAAGCATAATGCCCGTGGCACGTGCGGTTCCGATAGAAAGGCTGCAAAAAGCGGCGCGCGATTTTTTTGAAAAAACAAAAAGAAGAGTTACTTACGAATACGCTCTGATAGACGGCGTGAACGATTCGGACGAATGCGCAAGGGAACTTGCGGCGCTCATAGGCCATGACGGAACGCATGTCAATCTGATTCCGGTAAACGCCGTCAAAGAGAGAAATTATAAAAAAAGCAGATCGGTTGAGCGATTTATGAAACTGCTTGCAAAAAGCAACATAAACGCCACCGTTCGCCGCGAAATGGGTGCGGATATAAGCGCGGCATGCGGACAGCTCAGAAACGAAAATATTTCCGGAATGGGGGATGAATGTTGATTGAATTTGCGGCAAAAACAGACAAGGGTCTTGTGAGAACCACAAATCAGGACTGCTTTTATGCGTCCGGAGGAACAAAACCGCTGTTTGTCGTATGTGACGGTATGGGCGGTCACGCTTCCGGAGACATTGCCAGCAGGAGCGCTGTGAATTCGGCGGTAAAATACATAGAAATGCACACTCCTTACGATTTTGACGGCGCAAAGGCGGAAGCGCTTTTAAAAGGCGCCTGCAAATACGCAAACAGCATTGTGCTGACGCGCTCGAAAACATCGCCCGAGTACCGCGGAATGGGAACCACGTGCGACATTTGTTTTATCGCGTTTGACACGCTGTACTTAAGCCACGTGGGAGACAGCCGTGTTTACCTTTACAGAAACGATAAACTTAAACTTCTGACACACGACCACACGGTGGTAGATGAGCTTCTTTTAAACGGAACAATCACCGAGGAGGAAGCCAAAAATCATCCGAACAGGCACATGATTACAAGGGCTGTCGGAACAGAGGCTGATATAGAATGCGATTTCCTGTCCGAAAGGCTCAGAGACGGAGACAAAATTCTGATGTGCACGGACGGACTTACAAATACAGTGCCCGAAAGCGGAATAATCCGCGCGGTTATTACGGGAAGAAGTGCTGCGGAAACGGTTGATATACTTATAAACAAGGCAAACGAAAACGGCGGCACCGACAACATAACGGCTGTTATGATAAATTATGCCAAAGACGAGGGGGATAAGCAATGAGTGGAATTATAGTCGGCAACAGGTATGAGCTTATTGAGAAAATAGGTTCGGGGGGTATGGCTGTTGTTTATAAAGCAAGATGCAGATTGCTTAACAGATTTGTGGCAATAAAAATGCTCAGACCCGAATTTAACGATGATGTTGAGTTTTTAAAGAGATTTGAGACAGAGGCCCAGGCGGCGGCGTCTCTTTCGCATCCGAATATAGTTTCGGTTTACGATGTGGGTGTTCATGACAATATCCATTATATTGTTATGGAGTATGTGGAGGGTGTTACACTCAAAGATTTTTTGAGAGAAAACGGTCCGCTGCCGATAGAAAAAATAGTGGATTTTTCACTTCAGATAGCGTCGGCGCTGGAGCATGCACATTCAAAGAAAATAATACACCATGATATAAAACCGCATAATATAATTATAACCGAATCGGGGCTTTTGAAAGTCACGGATTTCGGTCTTGCACGCGCGGTATCGGCGTCAACAACCGTTGCAAGCTCGGGCGCGATAGGCTCCGTGCACTATGCTTCGCCCGAACAGGCGAGAGGGCTTTTCACGGATATGAGGAGCGATCTTTATTCGTTCGGAATAACTATGTATGAGATGACAACGGGCAGGGTGCCTTTTGACGGGGATACACCTGTGGCGGTTGCCATAAAACACATGGAAACAAAGCCTGTGCCGCCTTCCGAAATAGCTCCGGATGTTCCGCGCAGCCTTGAAAAAATAATACTTAAAGCCATTGAAAAAGACCCGGCTCAGAGATACCAGAGCGCAACAGAGATGATTCACGATTTGAAAGAGGTGCTTGGAAACGAAGAGGTTGTCAGACGCAACGAGGGCGACGATGAGAAATTTTCAACAAAGCGCATGCCCACGGCTCAGGAAATAGAAGAAGCCGCACGCGAAGAAAAACTGCGCGAAGAGGCGGCGCGCGAGAAAGAGCGCAAGAGGCAGGAGCTTGAACGCATGGCGGAGGAAAAAGAGAGAAAACGCCAAAGCGATAAAACGCGCTATGAAGAAGAGGATGAAGAAGAGCCCCGCCCGGAACCCAAAAAGAAGAAAAAAGAGGACACGGTGGCTGTAATTGCCGCAATTGCAACGGTTGCCGCAATATTGATTATAGCTGTCGCAACCGCAATGCATTTCATGGGAGCGGACACTGTTTTTGCCAAAATAGAAACGCCGTCGTTCCTTAATATGACGCTTGAGGAAGCCAACGATCTGGCTGCCGAATACGAAGTCAAGATAGGCACGGACGGATACGAGGAAAGCGACACGGTAGACGAAGGAAAGATTATTTCACAAACTCCGGAAGTCGGCAAAAAGGTCAGAAAGGGAGCGGAGATAAAAGTTAAAATCAGCCGCGGAAAGAAAAATGACACACTTTCAAGCTATGTCGGCTGGGAAGCGGACAAAGCAAAGAGCGACCTTTCGTCACTTGGCGTAAAATACGAAACACAGGAAATAAACGATGACGCTATCGAAAAAGGATATATTGTAAAAACAAACCCGGCAGCCGGCAGTAAAATAACTCAGGATACGGTGGTTATGCTGTTTGTGAGCGCCGGAAAGAAAAACGAAGAAGTTGTTGTGCCGAACCTTACGGGAAATACGCAGGACGCGGCAAGAAGAATACTTGAAAGCAAAAAATTAAAACTCGGCAACACAACGCACAAAGAGAGCGACTTGCCCAAAGGCACAATAATTCAGCAGTCGCCGGTGGCAGACAGCAGCGTTATAGCGGGAGCGAGCGTGGATGTTGTGATAAGCGAAGGCAAAACGTCAACCCCGTCTCCGTCGCCTACGCATCCCATAGTAATAAACCCGGATGAGACAACGGAAAACACGGAGGGCGAGGGCGGAACAACGCCGGCGGAATAGGAGTTGAATTTTACGCAGGGAATTATAATAAAAGGCATAGGCGGTTTTTACTATGTCATGAACAGCGAAGGCACGGTTTTTGAGACGCGTGCCTGCGGCAGATTCCGAAAAGAAAAAACGGTTCCCGTTGTGGGCGACCGTGTGAGGCTCAACGAAAGCTGCGACAGCGTAACGGAAATTTTGCCGCGCACATGCTCTTTTATAAGACCGCCCGTTGCAAATATAGAACAGATGATAGTGGTTATCTCCACAGTCTCGCCGCAGGTTGATTTGAGACTTGCGGACGCTATGCTCTTTTACTTTGAGACAAAGGGCGCCGATTCGGTTATATGCATAAACAAAGCGGATATAGCCGATGCGGAAGATATTGAGAGAGTTAAAAAAATATACGAGAGCGCATGCTATAAAGTTATAGTTGCAAGCGCCGAAGAAAACAGAGGCACAGATGAGCTTCGGGATGTTTTGAAGAACAAAATCTCGGCATTTTCGGGCAATTCCGGCGTTGGCAAGTCAAGTCTTTTAAGCATGGTTTGCGGCAGGAAACTCGAAACGGGAGAACTGAGCCGCAAAACGCAGCGCGGAAGGCACACAACGCGCCACGTGGAACTTATTCCGCTGGATTTCGGCGGTTTTGTGCTTGACACGCCCGGCTTCGGCAGATTTGATCTGCCGCTTATGACAACCGACAACGTTAAAAATTATTTCAGGGAGTTTAAACCGTTTGAGGGGCAGTGCCGCTTTGCCGGCTGCATGCATACCTCGGAACCCGGCTGCGCGGTGCTTGATGCTTTGGAAAAAGGCATAATATCGGAATCAAGAATGGAAAGTTACAAAAGTTTTATGAATGAGCTGCGCGGCGTTAAAGAGTGGCAGCTTAAGAGAAAGGAAAGTGTATGACATGGCAGACATTAAAATATCGCCGTCAATACTGGCGGCGGATTTCGGAGATTTGAGAGAACAGACGAAAATGGTTCAAAAGTGCGGAGCGGACATGCTTCATATAGATATTATGGACGGGCACTTTGTTCCCAATCTCTCGTTCGGACCCGGAATCGTAAAAAATCTCAGAAAAAGTTCCGACATATTTTTCGATGTGCATCTGATGATTGAAAATCCAGAAAAATATATTGACGCGTTTGCCGACGCGGGAGCGGATCTTATAACAATTCATGCCGAGGCGACAAAGCATGCTCACAGATGCTTGCAATACATAAAAAGCTGCGGCGTTAAAAGCGGAATTGCAATAAACCCCGGCACGCCGGCCTGTATGATTTCGGAGCTTACGGGTCTTATCGATTTGGCGCTTGTAATGACGGTAAACCCCGGCTTTACGGCGCAGAGCTTTATAGAAGGC
Organism: uncultured Eubacteriales bacterium; assembly: GCA_900552775.1. GTDB lineage: Bacteria > Bacillota > Clostridia > UMGS1883 > UMGS1540 > CALCLY01. The sequence goes on from USAP01000011.1 coordinate 15,478, forward strand.
GTTGTTCCGAAAATTTCAGAGGTTTCAAAAATGCTCCCCGAGGGCGTTATGCTGGAGGTTGACGGGGGAATAAAGCCGTCAAATGCAAGGCTTGTGAAGGACGCGGGCGCAAATGTGCTTGTTGCAGGCGCTTCGGTGTTTTATGCCGACGACCCTGCGGCGGCAATAAAGGATATGAAAGAAGCATGAGAGCTCTGATACTTTGCGGAGGAGAAGTTTATGACTACGCTTCGATAAGAGTGTGCCGCGGCGATTTTATAATATGCGCCGACGCGGGCGCAAAACACATCTTGCCGCTTGGGGTAAAGCCCGACGTATATCTCGGCGATTTTGACAGCTGCGATGTGCATGACCGCGGCATACCGATTGTGAAATTCAAAAAAGAAAAAGATGAAACCGACACTTTTTTGGCGGCGGAATACGCAATAAAAAAGGGGTATAACGAAATTGTTATAATAGGCGCTCTGGGAGGCAGAGCGGATCATTCGGCGGCGAATGTGTTTCTTCTTAAATACCTGCTTCAAAAAGGTGTGAAAGCCTTTTTGGAGGACGGAAAAAACACGGTTTTTATGACGCAGACGGATGTAAACATTGCGGAAAAAGGCGTATATGTTTCCCTGTTCCCCGTTTTCGGAGACGTTGAGGAGCTTTCGATAAGCGGTATGAAATATTCGCTTTCGGACTATTTTATGAAAGCCGGCGACATGCTCGGCATAAGCAACGAAGTAAGCGGAGAATGCGGAAAAATTTCGTTTAAAAGCGGAACGCTTATGGTAATGCTTTGCAGGGACTGAAAATAAATAATTTGTAAATATTATATTTTTTCCTTGCTTATTTAAGGAAAAAAGGGTATAATATGAATATTACTCGTTGAAGGGAGGGTTTTTGATGGGGAATGCAGCAACAGCAGGAGGCAGCAGCATGGTAACTCTTATCGTGTATATTGTTGCAATGTTGGCTATATTCTATTTCCTTTTGATTCGTCCTCAGAAAAAGAAGGAAAAAGAAGCCAGACTTATGATGGAAGCGCTCAGAGTGGGCGACAAAATCGTAACAATCGGCGGTATCTACGGAAAAATCACTCAGCTTAAAGAAGATACTTTGATTATGGAAACGGGCGCGCTCGGAAAAGAAAGTTCAATGAAGATTTCGAGATCTGCGGTACGCGAGGTACTTACAAAGCATGAGGAACCGGCAGATAAGGCGTAATGTAATGCATTGCGGCTTGCCGGCCGAGGCATAAAAAACCGATAATCCGAATAGATTTATACTAATAAATTGTGTTTGGAGGTTTTAGCTTGAATAAAATCAGCGAAGCAAGGAGCGAAAGCATTTTCCGCGCGGCGTTCATAAGCGCTTTTTTGGCAGCGCTTATAACGGCGCTCGGAATGTTTTTGCTGTCGGTTTTTATTGCGTATTTCAACGTGTCGGAGAGTGCGGCGGACGGATGTATCGGCGCCGCAACATTTATAAGTATGTTTGTTGCAGGTTTTTCGGCAGCGAGAAAACACCGCAGAAGCGGATTGGTTTCGGGAATTGCCGCAGGCGCCGTATACGTACTTATAATGCTGCTTACAGGTTTTTTGTTTTTCGGCAATCTGAAAATCAGCGCCGAAACGCTTAAAATGTTTCTGATTTGCATATTTGCCGCCGCATTAGGCGGAATAATCGGAATAAATACCAAAAAAAGCAGATGAACCGATAAGGGGAAAAAAGTCGTGGCTGTTTAAAAGTCAACAGGCTTTTAAACAGCCTTGTTTTTGCATAAATTTCAGGTTAAAATGTTATTTTGACTCTATTTTGAATGCATTTTTAATTAATAACAGTAAAATATTACAAAAAAACACTTGACTTATATATACCTTAGGATATATAATATTAATGTTAATTCAACAAAGGAGGATATACACATGAAATGGAAAAGTGTGGTGGGACTTATTCTTTCCGTTGCAGTTATAGCGGGTCTGCTTTATACGGCGGCATTCGGATTTACGGTTACAAGTCCTTTTTCGGGAAATGAGTATAAATTTCCGAAAGTTCTTGATGAGCAGGACGGTATCAAGAGAGGTCTTGACCTTGTCGGAGGCTCGGTCATTTCATTTGAAGCAGATGCGGACAACCCTTCGGAGGAGGATATGGACGCGGCACTGCAGGTTATCAGAAACAGACTTGACAGTCAGGGCTACTTTGACGCCATTGTTACAAGACAGGGCAGCAAGGTTATAAGAGCCGAAATACCCGATATTAACGATCCGGAGGAAGCATTGCAGATGCTTAAGGCAGACGCTATTCTCACATTTACGGACGATCAGGACAACCTTATTATGGACGGCAAAACGGGTGTTGAAAGCGCAAAGAGCGCATACGGACAGATAAGCGATAACGGTGACATGGCTTATTACGTTCAGCTCACGCTCACACCGGAAGGTCAGGCAAAGTTTGCGGAGGCAACAGCCGCTGCGGCAGCCAAAAGCGAAGGCAGCAATATAATAAAAATTAAACTCGACGATACGGATATTTCATCGCCGAGAGTAAAAGAAAAAATCGATAACAAAACATGTATTATAGAAGGTAACTTCACGGAAGAGACCGCAAAGATTCTTGCGGATCAGATACAGAGCGGTCAGCTTCCCTTCAGCCTTAAGGAGAACGAGCTCCGTTCCGTAGGACCTACCCTCGGAAGCCAGGCTCTTCAGACAAGCCTTACGGCGGCTATGATAGGTATTATTATAGTACTTCTCTTCATGCTTGTAATATACAGACTTCCGGGTCTTGTTGCGGACATTGCGCTTCTTTGCTATATAGCGCTTGTGTCGCTTATAATGGCAGGTTACTTCATGCCTAACGGCTTTACGGCAACACTCACACTGCCCGGTATTGCAGGTATCATTCTTTCAATAGGTATGGCGGTTGACGCAAACGTTATAATATTTGAGAGAATCAAAGAGGAAATCAGAACGGGCAAATCCGTTTCGGCATCCGTTGAATCGGGATTTAAACGCGCAACATCGGCTATTATAGACGCAAATATCACAACAATTATAGCTGCGGTTGTTTTGTGGAAGTTCGGTACGGGCACAATTCAGGGCTTTGCTCTGACGCTCGGCATAGGCGTTGTCGTTTCAATGATAACGGCTGTATTTATTACGAAATTCCTGCTCAAACTCATGCTCGGACTTAATATTAAAAACCCTGCGTTTTACGGCGTTAGAAAGGAGGACATAAAGAATGATTAATTTTGTGGGAAAGAAAAACATATTCTTTATTGTCTCCGGAGCAATAATTCTGCTCGGTATGATTGCATTTGCAATTTTCGGAGGATTGAACCTTGACCTGGACTTCCAGGGCGGTACGGCTATCAGAATGGAACTGGGTCAGGATTTTAACGATGAAGATGTAAGAAAGCTTGTAAGCGATACGATAGGCGGACATACCGTTGCTGTTCAGAAAGCCGGAACAAACAAAACAGAGGCCTATATCAAAACCGTTGAGATAGACACGGAAACGCGTGACAAAGTTGTTGAAGCCATTAAGGAAAAATATTCACTTGACCAGAACGCTTTGCTTGAAGCAAACAACGTATCCGCTTCGGCAAGCACAAAGCTCATAACGGACGCTTTTAAGGCTACAGGCTGGGCGGTTGTGTTTATGCTTATTTATATCACGTTCAGATTTAACATAAGATCGGGTCTTGCGGCTGTGCTGGGTCTGGTTCACAACATTCTTATCATGCTTTCGGTATATGCGATTTTCCAGATACCGGTTAACAGCTCGTTTATCGCCGCTGTTTTGACGATTGTGGGTTATTCGATAAACGATACCATAGTTGTGTTTGATAAGATCCGTGAAAACGAAAAGCACGACAGAAGAAGCGAATTTGCCGTTGTTGCAAATACAAGCCTAAACCAGACACTTACAAGAACGCTTAACACGTCTCTTACAACGCTGTTCACAATCCTCACGCTGTATGTACTCGGCGTGGCGTCGATTCGTGAATTTGCGCTTCCGATCATTATCGGTGTTATAGTTGGTACGTATTCGTCAATCTGCATTGCAACTCCGCTTTGGGTTGTTTTGCGCGGCGTGAAATTCGGAAAAAAAGCCAAAAAGGCAAACGCATAAGATTATTATCTTTTAAACGTACGGAGATTTTTTAATTGCTCCGGCGCGTAGAGGTCGTTGAGAAAGTGCGGAAAAACGAAAATTTTTGTTTTGCCGCGCTTTCTTTTTTTGGAGGTATGGGAAAAAGCTTCGGAATCCGCAAACTGAGCCGAAACTTAGGTTTTGGAATACCGAAGGATGTACATGGGTACTT